>JANLHE010000249.1 GCA_024653875.1 Acidobacteriota bacterium | reverse complement strand
CCGGGTTCGATGCCCAGGCTGGCCACCACCGGCACGAAGCCGTTCGTCATCAGCAACTCCACCAGCGACGGGTCGGCCTCGTCCGGATCACCGACCAGGCCGAGATCCACCTGCGCGCCGGTCGTTGCCATCATCGGCAGCGCCTTCCGCGCCTCGCCCATTCCCGCGTCGACGCCCGTCAGTCCGACCGCCGGCACGCCGGCCAGAACCAGCGCCGCCACCAGGTCCGTGTTCGCCGACCCCGCCAGCACCGCGATGACGGCCTCGAGCGTGGGGGCATCGGTAATCCGGATGCCGTCCACCTTCTTCGGGGCGATGCCGCGGCGGGCCAGCTCGGCGTCAATCGCCCGTCCGCCGCCGTGGACGATCGCCAGCGGCCGCGACGACCGGAGGGCCTGCGCCATCGCGGCAAACGCCGCGCGCGACCCCGGCGTTTCGATCAGTTCGCCGCCCAGTTTAATCACGAGCGGGTCGGTCATCGCAGTCCCGTCCGTTCGTCGAATCCGCAGATCACGTTGAAGTTCTGCACGGCCTGTCCCGCCGCGCCCTTCACCAGGTTGTCGATGCACGAAATGAGCACCAGCCGCCGGGTCGCCGCGTCGAACTTCCAGCCGATGTCGCAGAAGTTGGTCCACGTGACGTGTTTGATCTCCGGCAGCGCATCGCCGGTCAGCCGCACGAACGGCGCCGAGGCGTAGGCCTGCTGCATTGCGCCGGCGATCTGCTCCGCGCTGGTGCCCGCCACGGTCTTCACGTAGATCGTCTCGAGGATGCCCCGATCGAGCGGCACCAGGTGCGGCACGAACGTGACCTCGATGCCCAGCGCCTGTTCCATCTCCGCCACGTGACGATGGCCGAGGACGCCGTAGGCGGCCATCGACCCGTGGTTCTCCGAGAAGTGCGTGCGATCGCTGGGTGAGCGGCCGGCGCCGGAGATGCCGGACTTGGCGTCCACGATGATGCCCGCGGACGCGTCGAGGAGACCGGCCTGCATCAACGGGGTGAGCGCGAGCAGCGCGGCCGTCGGATAACAGCCGGGGCACGCCACCAGCGCCGCGTGTGTGATGGCTTCGCGGTTGTGTTCCACCAACCCGTACGCCACGTTCGCCGGCTGCACCGTCGTCGCCGGATACCACTTCGCCCGTTGACGGCCGTCCACAATCCGGAACGCGCCGGAGAGGTCGATCACGCGCACGCCCGCATCCAGCAGGGCGGGCGCCAGTTCCGCGGCCGCCGCTTCCGGAATCGCCAGGAACACGAACGTGGCCTCGGCCTTCAGGCGCGTCATATCCAGCGGCTCCACCTTGCCATCCCACGTCCGAACCAGGCGCGGCAGCGGACGCGCCGCTGAATCAGGACTGGATGACATCGCGGCCACCAGATGGACCTCCGGATGCCGGATAAGCAGGCTCAGCAGCTCCTGCCCGGCGTATCCGGTGGCTCCCGCGATGGCGACACGAACTGGCGATGAATATGTATTCATCAGATGCAGTAAGTATACAGACCGAGAAGAGCGGCACACAACAGAAAAGTATGCAAACCAGGGCCTAGTATGCATAAAATGTCTGTATAATCACAATGGACGTGAATAGGTATGAAGTCCTGGCGCCAGTCGCAAATTCTCGAAGTTGTTGACCACGAGGCCGTCGCCTCCCAGGAGGAGCTGCGCACCCATCTGGCGGCGCGGGGCATCGCGGCCACCCAGGCCACGATTTCCCGGGACCTGAAGGAACTCGGCCTGGTCAAACGTGCGGGCGACGGGGCCTACGTGCGCCCCGGCGTGGAGCGGAGTTCGCCCGCGATCGGCGAACAGCTGCGCCGCGCGGTGGCCACGCAGGTCCGCAACGTGGAGCGCGTCGGCCATCAGCTCGTCGTGCGCACGGACCCCGGGCAGGCGCAGGGCGTGGCGGTGTTGATCGATCGGGCGCAACTGGCCGAGGTGGCCGGTACGATTGCGGGGGACGACACGATTCTGATCATCGGCCGCGGCGACGCGGCGGCAGCGGCCCTGGAAGTCCGCTGGAATGAGGTGGTGAAGGGGTGAGCGAGCAGGACGACGTGATTGTGCTGGCGTATGCGGGCGACCTGGAAACGTCGGTCGCCGTGTCGTGGCTGTCGGAGCAGCACGAGGTTCCGGTCGTCACCCTCACATTGGACGTGGGGCAGGGCACGGACCTGAACGATGTGCGCGACCGCGCCCTGGCGATCGGCGCCACCCGCGCCCATGTGCTGGACGTGCGCGAGGAGTTCGCCCGCCACGCCGTCGCACCCGCGTTGGCGTCGGGAACCGCCGAACCGCGGGTTGCCGCGCTCGCGCGCGCTTCCGTGGCCCGGTACCTCGCGCAGATCGCCGGCATCGAAGGCACCACGCTCGTCGCCCACGGCAGCCATCGCCCGGCCACCGATCTCGGCAGCCTCGAAGAGCTGGTCGCCCAGGAGAACCCCATCCTTGAAGTGCTGGCTCCTTGCCGCGACTGGGCCCTCTCTCCGGCGGACATCGCGGACCACGCCCGCAGCCGCGGCATTCCGGTGCCTGTGGCGGGCGCC
Source organism: Acidobacteriota bacterium (assembly GCA_024653875.1). GTDB lineage: Bacteria > Acidobacteriota > Vicinamibacteria > Vicinamibacterales > SCN-69-37 > SYFT01. Next base: position 3,112 of record JANLHE010000249.1, on the reverse strand, counting down.
GGGCTGACGGCCGTTCGCACTCTGTGGGGCCGCGCGCTGGCGGGCGATCTGCTGGACAGTCCCTGGGCGGAAGTTCCGCCCGACGCGTTTACACTGACGCGATCCGTCGCCGACTGGCCACGCGTGCCGGCGATTGTGGACGTCACGTTCGTGGAGGGCCGTCCCACCGCGCTCAACGGCGTGGAGATGCCGTTGGTGGAACTGCTCTCCAGCCTCGAGACGATCGTCGGCTCCCATGGCATCGGCCGGCTGGATTTTGCGAGCCTGCCGGGCGGGCGCCCGCGGATCGTGGAAGAAGCGCCGGCGCCGGTCGTGTTGCACGCGGCGATGAAGGCGCTGTCCGCCGTGGTGCCCGGCATGTGGCCCGCCGTGCGCGGCACCGTGCGCATGAAGTGCCTGATGGGCGAGTGTCATGTCGAGGAAGTGAGCGTCTAGAGTGACAAACCTGTGGAGCGGACGGTTTGAGGGCGCGCCCGATGCGGAAGTCTTCGAATTCGGCAAGTCGCTGCCGGTGGACAAGCGCCTGATTGACGACGACCTTACGGGCAGCCGGGCGTGGGCGCAGGCGCTGGCGAAGGCCGGCGTGTTGACGCCAGCCGATGCCGAGGCGATCGTGTCCGGCCTGGACGGCGTGCGCGCGGCGGTCCACGCGGATCCCGCCCTGCTCGATCGCGCCGGCGATGAAGATGTGCACGCGTTCGTGGAGCGCGAGCTGGTCGCGCGGATCGGCGACGCCGGCAAGCGCCTGCACACAGGCCGGTCGCGCAACGAACAGGTCTCGGTGGACTTCCGCCTGTACCTCCGCCGCCGCATTCCTGTTCTGCAGCGCGCCGTTGTCTCCGTCGTGGACGCGATGGTGGCGCAGGCCGGGCGCGCGGGGCAGGCGACGATGCCGTCGTATACGCATTTGCGCCGCGCCCAGCCGGTGCTGGTGGCGCACGTGTGGTTGTCGCACGCCGCCGCGCTGCGGCGCGATTGGGATCGCTTCGAGGCCGCGCGCCAGGAAGCGGACCTGATGCCGCTGGGATCCGGCGCGATTGCGGGCACGAGCTACCCGATCGACACCGCGTTCCTGGCGCGGACGCTGGGGTTCTCGCGGGTCACGCTCAACAGCATCGACACGTCCGGGGACCGGGACTTCGTGGCGTCGTTCCTGTACGCGTGCGCGATGTGCATGACGCGCCTGAGCCGGCTGGCCGAGGACCTGATTCTGTTCACCAGCGAGGAGTTTGGATTCTTCGAGTTGGCGGATGAGGTAGCGACGGGATCCAGCCTGATGCCGCAGAAGAAGAATCCGGATCCTCTGGAACTGGTGCGCGGCAAAGCCGGCCGCGCGATCGGCGTGTTGTCCGGCTGGCTGGCCACGATGAAGGGCCTGCCGCTGGGATACAACAAGGATCTGCAGGAAGACAAGGCGCTGGCGTTTGGCGCCGAAGACGATCTGGCCGGGTGCCTCATGACGTGCGCCGCCGTGGTGCGCACGCTGACGCCGCGCGTGGCCGTGATGCGCGCGGCCGCGTCGGGCCTGCTGCTGGCGACCGAGGTGGCCGATTACCTCGTCGGGCGCGGCATGCCGTTCCGGACCGCGCACGAGGTGTCCGGGAAGATCGCGCGGGATCTGCACGAATCCGGCCGCGACTTCTCGTCGCTCGGTCTTGCCGACTGGCAGCGGTACCACGAGTTGTTTGACGACAAGGTGTTCGCCGCCATCACGCCCGAGGCGGCGGTCGCCGCGCGCCTGACGCCGCAGTCCACCGGCCCCGGTCCCGTCGCGGCCGCGCTGGCCGAGACGCGGCAGTGGGTCCAGGCCCACTGACCGTGCGGGTCGTCGCGTTCCTCCACGTGCCCAAGTCCCCCTACGGGGCGGTGCGCATGGGGTACGGGCGCATTCGAACGGCCCTGGAATCCCGCGGGCACACGCTCGACATCATGACGCCGGATGATCTGCCTGGCGTGAGGGGCCTGAACGCGCGCCTGCACGTGCTCGCGTTTCCGTTCGCGATCGCGTGGTGGCTGTGGCGGCGCCGGTCCTGCTACGACCTGGCCGTGTTTCACAGTTACGCCGGGTGGGTCTTCAACCTGCGCAAGCGCGGCATGCGCACGATCACGGCCTTTCATGGTCTGGAGACGCTGGAGTACGCCGCGCTGATGGAAGAACGCCGGGGCCAGGGGCAGTCGCTCTCGTGGCGGTACCGGCTGACGTATGGCCGGCTGATGAACGCCTGGCTGGGTCTGTCGTGCCGGCGCTCGGATCGGGTGCTGTGCCTCAACAGCGACGAGGCGCGCGAGTTCGTCACGCGTGGCTGGGCGCCGGCCGGCAGGATCACGCGCATCACCCACGGCGTGCCTCCGGACTCGTTCGTGAACGATCGCACATACCCCGACAGGGCCGTGCGCCTGCTCGTGGTCTCGCAGTGGTTGGAGCGAAAGGGCATTCGCTACATCGCCGGGGCCTTCACCGCGCTCGTGCGCGAGGGACGGGATGTGCATCTGGTGTGCGCGGGCACCCGCGCGGACGACACGACGGTGCTGGCGGCTTTCCCGGAAGACGTCCGGGCGCGCGTCGTGAATCTGGCGGAAGCGCCGCACCATGAACTGGCCGCGCAATACCGGTCCGCGGATGTCTACCTTCACGCGAGCCTGCTCGAGGGGCTCTCGCGCGCGCAGACCGAAGCGATGGCGGCCGCCCTTCCAATCGTGACAACCCGCTGCGGCGCCGCGATTGACTTCCTTGTGGACGGCGACAGCTGCCTGCTGGTGCCGATGCGCGACAGCCACGCCCTTGCCGCGGCGACTGGCCGGCTGCTCGACGACCGCGCGCTTCGCGAACGCCTGGGCCGCGCCGCCCACGCCATCGCCACGCGCGAGATGCACCTCCAGCGAACGCTTGACTATCTGGTGGACACCTACGAAGCCGCCGTCCGCTGACGCGTCAGGCGCGCGGTTTCCACGTCTGCAGAATTCTCATGTAGTTGCCGCGCTCGAAGGCCTCGGGATCGGGGCAGCGCCGCAGGCTCATGCTGCCCTGCGCCTGCGCCAGTGATTCGTATTCCCGCTCCTCGAACCAGTGCCCGAGTTCGCGCCTGATCTTCACCAGGTGCATGGGTCCGTG
>JANLHE010000245.1 GCA_024653875.1 Acidobacteriota bacterium | reverse complement strand
CCGCGCGGCATCTGCCGCGTGGCGGAGCGCAAACGGCCCCACCGGTCGTCACTTACATCTGGGCCAGCAGTTGCTGGCGCATCTTTTCAAGCTGTCGCGTCAGGCTCGCGTCGTACACCACGCTGCCCACGCGGGCCACAATCCCGCCCATGATGGCCGGATCCACCGCTTCCTGCAGCCGCACGTCCGCGGACGCGGCCGCGCTGAGCGCCTTGGTGAGCGACTCGCGCTTGCCGTCCGGCAGCGGCGTTGCCGTCGTGATCCGCGCCTGCACGATGTTGCGGTGCACCATCAGCCGTGCCCCGTATGCCGACGCCACGTCCCGCACGATGCCCAGGCGATCGCGATCGGCCAGCATCAGCAGCAGGCGGCGCACTTCGCCGGACATGCCGGGAGCGGTATTCAGGATCTGTTCGAGCACTGCGTGTTTTTTTGGCGTGGAAATCGCGGGGTGGGCGAACACGGTTTGCAGCTCGGAGTTGCCATCGAGGAGCGCCACGAAGGCGTTCAACTCGGTCTCCACCGTGGCGAGGTCGCCGGACTTCTGGACCACCTCGAAGAGCACGGCCGCATAACGGCGCGCAACTGACCGCACGCTCACGAGCGCGCTCCCGCGGCAAGACGCCGCGCGGCGGTCGAAACGATGAAGCGAAGGACGGTATCGGCGAGCACGTGGGGGCCTCCGCCGGGGCTGATCCGACCCCAGCAAAACGACCATTTATACCGCATTCGGAGGCTTGGGGTCTAGTGTCCCGGAACAGTGATTCGCGCAAGAAGTCCCGGGCGCGAGGAGCGAGAATACTGGCGGTATTTGAGCGACGAGCAACGCCCGGGACACTAGCTGGAGAGGGACCTTGAGGGTCCTGAGAGGGGCAATCGCATCTAAATGGGTGTAATCCGGTCGGCCGCAGGGTACAGCGGAGGGCACTGTGAGGCGCCATGCCCAAGTCCGTCGGTCAACGCGCCGTGGATATGTCCGTTTCCGCAAATGTGGCTGGCAGGCGTCTCTCAGGCCTTAGAACACATGGCTGAACGAAACCACCGTCCGGTGGTCGCCCGCCTGGATTCGCTGCTCCAGTTGGAGCCGCATCGCCTGGCGGAACCACGTGGGACCGAAGGGCACGTGCACGTTGAGGCCCACGATGCCGGCCGCGCGGCGGCCCGGTCCAGTGCGATCTTCGATTCGCCCGGTCACTGACCAGCGGTTGTTGAAAAACACGTCACCTTGAATGCCGTAACGCGTCTCGATTGTCGCCCCAACGGTTTCAAGGCCGCCCGCAGCGGTCACGAGTACCCGGGATCCGATTCCGAACGCGCCCACCGCCAGGGCGAGACGCCGGTCGTCGCCGAAAAAGACGTGGCCGCCGATCGAGCTGATGCCGGACCGTCGATAGGATTCAAACACCACGCCCTTGGGTGAACCCTCCACCTCGAAACTCGCGCCATCGGTGAACGGAATCGTCAGCTCGCCGGGAAACGGGACCGTGATATTTGCCGACCACCCATCGGAAGGACGGTCTTCAATCTGTTGCTGCCATCCCACACGAACCCCTGGTTGCCGACCGGACGGCGAAAATGCCCGAAGCCCGGTGACGCGGGATGTCGAGGCCGCGCGACCGGCTAGGCCCGCGCTGAACACCTGCGGCTCGGAAATGGAGAGACGCCGAGAAACGTCGACCTGCGACGTCGTTCGGAACTGACCGGCCGTCACCGAGAAGGCACTGCGGCCGATGGGTGCGGTCACATAGAGATCCTCAAACCTGCCGGACCGGTTCAGCAGCGAGTTGCCGGAGGCGATCTGCAGGCTGAGCAAGCGCCATTCCGCGAAGTAGGCGGCTCGGGACCTTCCGATGGGCCCCGCGGAAATCAGTTCCACACGGCTGGGAAACAGGCGGTTGGTGGTCGAGTTGTGGCGGCGGTCGTAGTCGGCGCCGCTCCAGACCGCCACCGGCGCGGTGTCGTGTGAAGGCACCGGGGCCTGCCCATCAAGGAGCCGGTAGCCGTTGGCCAGAAAGGCCTCGCCTCTGGCGTTCAGCACGGGCGCGGCGAGATGGCAGTAGGAACAGTCGCGCCGATACTTCCGGGCAAATTGGGGCGTGGCCAGGAGCGATGGGCTGCCGACCCACAAGATCAGGGCGAGCACGGTTCCCAGGCGGGCAAGATTTGAATTATTTCGCATTTGAGGAATCAAACTATCACATTTGATGACTCAAAAATCATACAAACACTGCGGATGGAGTTACTTGTCCGTAAGGCGCTCGTACAGGCGCTGCAGCTC
>JANLHE010000244.1 GCA_024653875.1 Acidobacteriota bacterium | reverse complement strand
GCGCGCGGCCTGGGCGTACGCGCGGTTTTCGCGGAACGTCAGGACAGTGTTCTGACGCTCCGGCGCGGCTTCTCCCTGCCTGCGGACGACCGCGTGGTGGTGATTGAGGATGTGGTCACCACCGGAGGGTCCACACGCGAGACGATGGTGGTGGCGCAGCAGACGGGAGCCCGCGTGGTGGGCGCCGGCTCAATCATCGACCGCAGCGGCGGCGCGGCAGCCCTCGATGTGCCGTTCAGGGCCCTGGCGACGTTGTCGTTGCCGACCTATGAACCGGCGGCCTGTCCGCTGTGCGCGGCAGGGAAACCGGTGACCAAACCGGGGTCGCGTGCATGAGTTGAGTACGTTGAAGCTGACCGTCGCCTACGACGGGACCCGGTTTTGCGGCTGGCAGCGCCAGGACAACGGGCCGACGATTCAGGCGGCCCTCGAGGATGCGTTCCTGCCCCTGCTGGGCGTCACGCCGGCGGTGCACGGCGCGGGCCGCACCGACGCGGGCGTGCACGCGCTGGGGCAGGTCGCTTCGGTGGAGGCGGACACGCCGCACCCGGTGGCGGCGATCCAGCGCGCGCTCAACATCCGGCTTGATCCGGATATCCGGGTGCTGGCGGTTGACGCGATGCCGCGGGGATTCCACGCGCGCTTTGACGCCATCGGCAAAACGTACCGGTATCGGCTCGCGACCGCCGCCGTCGTGTCGCCCTTTGCGCACCGGTACGTCTGGCACGTGCCGCGACGGCTGGATGCCGCCGCGATGCAGGCGGCCGCGCACGCGTTGCTGGGCCGCCACGATTTTTCCGCGTTCCAGTCCACCGGGTCGGAGGCGGTGGATCCGATCCGCACGCTCACTCGCGTCGACGTGCGGCGGCAGGGCGACGAGCTGATTGTGGAGGTGCACGGAGACGGCTTCCTGCGCCACATGGTGCGCGCGATCGTCGGGACGCTTGCGGATGTGGGCGCGGGGCGCCGGGACCCTGCGTCGCTGCCGGCGCTGGTCGCGTCGCGCGATCGCGGACAGGCGGGGGACACCGCTCCGGCACGGGGCCTGACCCTGGTGTCCGTGGACTACCCGGAGCCGGTGCTAGACTTCCCAGATGGCCCTCGTTGACGTGCTGGCCGCCGTGCCGTCCGGATCACCCGAAGCGGCGATCGCCCAGGGGCTGGACTTCGGCCGCTTGCCCAGGCATGTGGCCGTCATCATGGACGGCAATGGCCGCTGGGCCGCCGAGCGGCACCTGCCCAGGGTCGAAGGGCATCGCGCCGGCATCGAGTCCGTGCGCGAGACCGTCGAGACCTCCGCCCGGCTGGGGCTCTGCGTGCTGACCCTCTATGCGTTTTCGGTGGAGAACTGGAAGCGCCCCGTGACGGAAGTGTCGGCGCTCATGGGTTTGCTGCGCCACTACCTGCGCGCCGAACTCAAGACGCTGCTGCGCAACAACATTCAGTTCAAGGTCATCGGGCAGATGGATCGCCTGGGCCGCGAGGTGCGCGAGGAACTGGACGCCGCGATGGCGCGCACCGCCGCCAACACGGGCATGGTCTTCAACATCGCGCTCAGCTACGGCGGGCGCGCGGAGATCGTGGACGCCGCCCGGCAGGCCATCGCGCGCGGGCTGACCCCGGATCAGCTGGACGAAGAGACGTTCGCGTCGTTTCTCTACACCGCCGGACAGCCGGACCCCGATCTGCTGATCCGCACCAGCGGCGAGATGCGCGTCAGCAACTTTCTGCTGTGGCAGATCGCGTACGCGGAGATCTGGGTCACGGACACGTTCTGGCCGGACTTCCGCGCGCGCCATCTGCTGGAGGCCGTCGCTGACTATCAGAAACGCGATCGCCGGTACGGCGCCGTCTCGTCGGACACGGTCGAGGCGTTGAAGTAACGCGTGACTCGCGTGCTCAGCGCCCTCGTCCTGGTCGCGATCGTCGGCGGAGTCCTGTGGTTCGGCCCGTGGTGGGCCACCCTCGGCCTGGCCGTGCTGATCGCCGTGCTGGCGGCGTCGGAAGTCGCCGGGTTGTCGCGCGCCGTCGGCGCGCCCGTGCCGGTGCTGATGGTGTCCGCGGCGGCGGCGGTCGTCTGCGCGGCGGTGCCGGTGGGCATGGCCAGCGGCGATGTGATGACCGTGGTCTTGCTGGCGCTGGTCGTGGGCGCCGGTCTGGTGACGCTGGGCGGCGGCCCTCCCGCCCCGGCCGCGATCACGCGCGCGGCCGTCACCGTCATGGCGCCGCTCTACGTCGGTCTGCCGCTCGGCGCGCTCGCGTGGATCCAGATCATCTACGGGCCGCGCTTCGTGATCTTCCTCATCGCCACCGTCGCGCTGAGCGACTCGGCGCAGTGGGTCACCGGGCGCGCGCTGGGCCGCCACACGCTGGCGCCGGCGGTGAGCCCCGCCAAGACGATCGAGGGCGCGGCCGGCGGCGTGGTGGCCGCGGCCGCCTGCGGCGCCACGCTGGGGCCGATGTGGGGCGGGGCGGCCTCGCCCCTTGAAGGCCTCGCGCTGGGCGTCGTGCTGGCGGGGGTGGGGATCGCCGGGGATTTGTTTGAGTCTCTGCTCAAGCGCAGCGCAGGCGTCAAAGACAGCTCCGCGCTGATTCCCGGTCACGGCGGCGCGCTGGATCGCATCGACGCGTATTTGTTCGCCGTGCCCGTGTACGTGCTCTTCCTGCGGTACGCCGGATGATTCGGGTTGCGATCCTTGGATCCACCGGTTCGATCGGCCAGAGCGCGCTCTCGGTGGTGGACGCCCACGCCGATCGGGTGACCGTGGTGGCGCTGGCGGCCGGGCACAACACCGCGCGTCTGGCCGACCAGGTAAGGAAATACCGGCCCGCCCTGGTGAGCGTCGCCACCGATGCCGGCCTGGAGGCACTCAAGGCGCTGCTGCCGGCGGAGGATCGCCCGGCCGCACTCGAGGTGGGTGCGCCGGGGCTCCTGGCGGCTGCCTCCCACCCTGACGCGGACGTGGTCCTGTGCGCGTCGTCGGGGGCCGCGGGGCTGGAGGCGGCGCTGGCCGCGATCGATCACGGCAAGACCGTGGCGCTGGCCAACAAGGAAGTGCTGGTGATGGCCGGGGCGCTCATGGTGGACGCCGCGCGCCGGCGGCGCGTCCTGCTGCTGCCCGTGGACTCCGAGCACAACGCCATCCACCAGTGCCTGCACGGGCGCGCCCCGGGTGAACTGCGGCGCCTGATTCTCACCGCCTCGGGCGGACCCTTCCGCACGTGGACCGACGACGCCCTCGCGCGGGTGACGCCGGCCGATGCGCTGCGGCACCCCACGTGGCAGATGGGGCGGAAGATCACGATCGACTCCGCGACCCTGATGAACAAGGGACTGGAGGTCATCGAGGCGCGGTGGCTCTTCGACGTCACGGCCGATCAGATCGCGGTCGTCGTGCACCCGCAGTCGATCGTGCACTCGATGGTGGAACTGCGCGACGGGTCGGTCATCGCGCAACTGGGCGTGACGGACATGCGGCTGCCGATTCAGTACGCGTTTTCCTATCCCGATCGGTGGGACGCGCCCGTCGCGCCGCTGGATGTGACACGGATGGGGCAGCTCGACTTTCTGCCACCGGACCCCGGACGATTCCGATGCCTTCGCCTGGCGTACGACGCCCTGGCGCACGGCGGCGCCTGGCCGGTGGTGCTCAACGCCGCGAACGAAATCGCCGTGGAGGCGTTTCTGGCCGGGCGGCTCGGATTCCTGCAGATTCCCCGGATCATCGAGCAGGCGCTGGAGGCGGCGGGCCGCGACACCAGCGTGCCGCGCTCGCTGGACGACGTCCGGGCCACCGACGCCTGGGCGCGCCGCCACGCGGCCGAAACCATCAGTACGCTACCATCGTCATAGCCTCTGACTGGGGCTCTCTGAAAAATATGGCCAACATCATCGGGTTCTTCCAGACGATTCTGCCGTTCCTTTTTGTGCTCGGAGTGCTGATCTTCGTGCACGAGCTGGGCCACTTCCTGGTGGCCCGCTGGTACGGCGTGAAGGTGCTGGCGTTTTCGCTGGGCTTCGGGCCCAAGCTGATTAAAGTCACGCGGGGCGACACGGAGTACTGCGTCAGCGCCATCCCGCTCGGCGGGTACGTCAAGCTGGCCGGCGAGACGGCCGAAGACAAGCCCTCCGGTGATCC
>JANLHE010000243.1 GCA_024653875.1 Acidobacteriota bacterium | reverse complement strand
CGGCCCGCCGCCGTGCGGCCACGGACAGGCTACTTCCGAGAGATCCTGACGATGGCGACGACGATCAGGACCACGACCAGGACACCAATCACCATCCCAAGTCCACCACCCCATCCGTTGTTCATCCATCCGTCCATCTGGTTCATCGCAACGCCCCTTCCATCTCAGGTCATTAGCTGCAGCAGCCGGCGCCGCTCTTCGGCGTTCCAGCAGCCGCGCCCACGTATGGCTTCGGATCGAGAACGAACGTCTCTTTGCACTTGGCACCGCAGAAGTAAAAGGTCTGCCCCTGATACTCACTCCGCGCCGCCGCAGTGGCCGTATCGACGTCCATGCCGCACACAGGGTCTTTCACAACTGTCGTATTTGTGGTTGTCATTTGAGCAGCATGCGCGCTGGAACCGAGTGTGTCTGTCCCCCATTGCACATCGACCGCCTCCATTGTGCCGGTGGTCTTCGCTTCGCCCTCCCGCATCAGATCGGTGAACGCGCCGGCATCGCGCGACGCCACTGCGTCACGCACGCGGTCAATGGCCCGCGCCAGGCGGTTCAGGGCGTCGGCCGAGTGCGGGTTGAGCGCCTGGATCTCGTAATACACATCCGGACTCTCACGCACGAGGTTTGCCGAAAGTGTCTGCAACGCTCCGAGCGTGGTGCTGCGCACCGGGACGGCTGCATCCGGCAACGCCAATGCGAAGGCAATCACCGATGAATGCGCCAGCGTCAACACGTCGGCCATCAACCGATCGTGCTCGGCAAGCGGCACGTGCATCAACCGCGCGGTCGTGGACTCGAACAACTGCGACACCATTCGCGTCGCGCGCGCATCCCCCGTGTCGCAGATGACCACGTCGCAGTCCCGGAGGAGGGCGACCGAGGGTCCGAACATCGGGTGGATCGAGGCCACTGCCGCGCCGGCCTCCTGCAGCTTCCGGATGGGATCCACGAGCGGCGTCTTGATGCTGGCGATGTCGACAATGATGCCGGCCGGCGGCGAGGGACGCCAGCGCTCGTAGAGCGCCGCCGTCGCGGCGGGAGGCGTTGAGCACACGACGAGATCGGCGTTCGCGAGGGCACCCTCCGCCCACGCGCGCTCCTCCCCGCTCGCGCGGATGTCCAGGGCTCCGGCCTCATAGCCCTGGTCGGCGAGAAAGCGTGTGAACCAGCGGCCCATGCGGCCTTCGCCGCCGACCACCACCGCCGTCTTTCCCTGCCCGACGGCCGCGTGCCGCCACGAGTCCTGATCCTGGGCGCTGACCGCCGCGCGAATCAGCGTCAGCAGAATCGCCTCAGCGACTCTGGCGTCCAGGCCCGCGGCCTCGGTCGCGGCACGTGCGCGTTCCAGTACGACGCGCTCCTGGGCGTAGTCCACGATCGGCTGAGCGGCGCGCCGCTTGGCGTCACCCAGCTGCCGGGCCACCGTGACGCGCTCGGCCGCCAGCGCGACCAGCGCGCGGTCCAGTTCACGAATGCGCGCACGGAGCGCGTCCGTCTCGATGGCATCCCCCATGGCCGTCAAGTGTAGACTGCTCGCGGAGGACACATGAAACCCAGAATGGCAGACGCGCGCGTCTGAGCCCTTCGGCCGCCCGCCGGCGCATTACAAGCTGGAGGACGCCATGAACCGAGTAGCCGTGTGGGCGTGTATCGCGTTGGCGGTGGCACCTGCGTGGGGCTTTGCGCAGGACCAGGAGGCAGGCACCCCGCAGCGCACCGGCCCGGTGCCCCGGGTGATTGCGGCGGGGTATCACCAGCTGTTCACTGGCGAGGAGGTGTTCCGCGGGGGTTTCGCCAACCTGGTGTTTAACCCGGACGGCCGCTGGACGGGCATCGTACAGGGGGTCGCCATGCGGGCGCACCAGCCGTGGCAGACACGGACCTGGCTGATTCTCAGTGGCGGTGGTCGTGTGCAGGGCCGCCATCCTCGTCTGGCGCCGTGGGCGCAGGTGATGGGCAGTCTCATCCGCTCCAGTGACGTCTATCCGAGCGGCCTTCGGACGATTGACACCTTTCCCGCCCTGCAGGTCGGGATTGGGATGACCGCGCATTTCACCGATCGAGTGGGGGGCACCGTCTCGCTTGAGGCATTGGGTCCGACGGTGATCTTCTCGGCGGGTGTGTCCTACCGGTTTCGGTAGGAGTGTTCCCCGCCGCTGGATGGGCCGTTCAACTACTTTCGCAAGCGCAACGCGTTCCCGATCACCGATACCGAGCTGAGGCTCATGGCGCCGGCGGCGATGATGGGACTGAGCAACAGGCCGAAGACCGGATACAACACACCGGCCGCCACTGGCACGCCGACCGTGTTGTACACAAACGCGAAGAACAGGTTCTGCTTGATGTTCGCCATCGTCTGACGCGACAGGTGCGTCGCGCGGGCCACGCCGCGCAGGTCGCCCTGCACGAGCGTCACACCGGCGCTCTCCATCGCCACGTCCGTGCCGGTGCCCATCGCGATGCCCACTTGCGCCTGCGCCAGCGCCGGCGCGTCGTTGATGCCGTCACCGGCCATCGCCACGATGCGCCCCTCGGCCTGGAGTTTCTTGATGGCCGCGGCTTTGCCCTCGGGTTGCACGCCGGCGATGACTTCGTCGAGGCCCAGCTGCGTTGCCACGGCCCGTGCGGTCGTCGCGTTGTCGCCGGTCATCATCACCAGGCGCAGTCCTTCTTTCCTGAGCGAGGCGATGGCTTCAGGCGTGCTGGCCTTGATGGGATCGGCCACGCCCATCAGCCCGGCAAACACGCGATCGACCGAGACGAACATGACCGTCTGCCCCAGCGCGCGCAACGCCTCGGCCCGGGCGTCGAGCGGCGTCACGTCCACGCCGGCCGACTGCAATAACTCCCGATTGCCGACCGCCACCTCGCGGCCGCCCACCCGGCCACGCACACCCTGCCCCGTGATGGATTCAAACGTCTCTGCCGCCCCCGGCTGGAGTCCCTTCGCCTCCACGCCCTTGACGATGGCGTCGGCGAGCGGATGTTCGCTGCCTTTCTCGAGGCCCGCCGCGAGCGGCAGCCAGGAGGTGTCGCCCGGCGCGACTGATTCGACGCTCACCAGCGCGGGTTTGCCTTCGGTCAGGGTGCCGGTCTTGTCGAACACCAGCGTGTCCACGTCCCGCAGCACCTCGATCGCCTCGGCGTTCCTGAACAGCACCCCCATCGTCGCGCCCCGGCCCGTGGCCACCATGATGGACATCGGCGTCGCGAGGCCCAGCGCGCAGGGACACGCGATGATGAGGACCGCCACGGCGTTGATCAGGGCGTGCGCCAGACGCGGCTCGGGCCCCACGACGCTCCAGACAATGAACGTCACGATGGCAATCAGGATCACGGCCGGCACGAAGATGCCCGCGACGCGATCGGCCAGCTTCTGAATCGGCGCGCGGCTGCGCTGCGCCTCGGCGACCATCGCGACGATGCGCGCAAGCAACGTGTCGCTGCCGACGCGCTCCGCCCGCATCACGAATGAGCCGGTGCCGTTGATGGTGGCGCCGACCACCTTGTCGTTGGGCCCCTTCTGCACCGGCACGGGCTCGCCGCTGATCATCGACTCATCGATGCGGCTCGATCCTTCGAGGACCACGCCGTCCACCGGCACCTTCTCGCCCGGGCGCACGCGGAGCCGGTCTCCCACCACGACGTGCGGCAACGGCACGTCGCCTTCCGATCCGTCCGCGCGAATGACGCGCGCGGTGGCCGGCGCCAGGCCCAGCAGCTTGCGTATCGCCGAGCTCGTCTGGCTGCGGGCGCGCAGCTCCAGCACCTGCCCCAGCAGGATCAACGTCACGATGACCGCGGCGGCTTCAAAGTACACGGCGACGGCCCCGCCGTGGCTGAACTGGTGCGGGAAGATCCCCGGCGCGAGTGTCGCGACCACGCTGTAGCCGAAGGCCACGCTCACGCCAAGGCCGATCAGCGTGAACATGTTCAGGTGGCCCGTCCGCACGGAGTTCACGGCGCGCACGTAAAACGGCCACGCGGCCCAGAGACACACGGGAGTGGCCAGCGCGAACTGGATCCACCCGGCCGTGCGCATCGAGAGCGGCGCCAACCCGAACAGCTCGACCATCGCCACGGCCATGACGGGCACGCTCAACGCGGCCGAGATCCAGAACCGGCGCGTCATGTCCTTCAGTTCGTGGTTCTCCGGCTCCTCGGCGGACATGCTCGATACTTCGAGTTCGAGGGCCATGCCGCAGATCGGACAGTCGCCCGGCTTGGACTCGCGAATTTCGGGGTCCATGGGGCAAATCCACGTCTGGGTCTTGGGGTCCTGGGTCATCGGAACCGCTTGCCCCATCCCCTTCGGGCCTCGCTTCAGCCAGCCCTCGGGATCGGACTCGAACTTCGTGCGGCACCCCTGGCTGCAGAAGTAATAGGTCGTGCCGGCGTGCTCGAACGAGCCGCCCTTGTTCGTCGTGGGGTCCACGGTCATGCCGCAGATGGGGTCGATGTGGGTGTGATTCATGGGTCCTACCGGGCCACGGCGGTCCGCACCTGCGTGGACGCGCGCCCGCCGGCCGCGCCGGCCACGACCTCGGTCCAGGCAAACACGAACTCGCTGCCGTGCCTGGCCAGGCGCGGGTACCCGCTCGTGCGGTTGTTCGCCAACGGGGTAATCGTCATCGCGGCGCCTTTGGCGCCAGACGGCTGCACTCGCCGCGCCCGGAACTCGGTCTTGCCCGCCACGAGTTCGATCCACGTGGCCATCGCCGATCCGTCCGCCAGCAACTCCACGTCCACGCGTCCCACCGTTCCGGCGTCGTCCACGCGGATGGGCGCGCCGAAGGTGCGGCCGGCATCTTTTGAAAACGCCACATTCACGCGGCCCGTCTCTTCTTTGCCGGTAAACCAGGCGATCACCACGTCGCGGCCGCGCGCGCTGAGCATCGGTCCATTCACGGGACACCCGGAGATCTTCCAGTTGTCGTTGTGCACCGCCTTTGGCTCGGTCCACTTGCCGTTCTCAAGGCGGGACACGTAGATGTCGCGGATTTCGTCCTCGGTGCGGTTGCGGAACGCGGCGATCACGCCATCGGTCGTGATGGCGGCCGTCGTCGGGCAGCATTCACACACGCGGGTGTCGATCGGCATGTCGGCGGACTGCTTCCACGTGCCGTCGAACGCCGCGTACCGCACGGTCATGGCGCCGCCGCCGTGTCCGTCGTGCTCGGACTGACCCGCCGCGCCCGCGGGAGCTGTCTGCCGGCCGTCGAGCCACACGAGCCCCAGCCCGGCCCCGGGCACCTGGAACAGCGAGGCGAAGCCGTGTTCGGTTTGTGTCCCGTCGTGGTGCGGCGTCACCGAGGGCGACCACGTGCGGCCGTCGTCGGTCGATCGCGCCAGCCGCACGTCGTACGCGTACGTCGATGCACCGCTCTTCTGGAGCCAGTGGCCGGCCAGTGAGCCATCGGCCAGCCGCACCACCGACGGCACGTCGGCCCAGTTCACGAACCAGTTGTCGCCCGACGCCACGGTCCTGACAGCGGACCAACCGGCGGCGGTGCGCTCGGCGAACTTCAGCGACGCCCTGGTCCCCTCCCGCTCAATCCAACTCAGCAGGACGCCGCGGCTCGACACCGTCAACTGCGGCGCCTCGCTGCGGGCCCCGGCCGGCGACGGCAGCGCCCGCACCTGCGTTTGCGGTGCCGACGCCATTCCCGGTGCGAGCCACACGCCGACGGCCACAAGGGCGCCTCCCACACAGACTCGGTGTCGATTGCCTAATGCCATGTCTCTCCCCTTGGGCACATTGTGCCCTCAATTGGCGCGGCTGAAGCCACGCCCTACTTTCTTCCTGAAGCCACGCCCTGCGGCCCGGCGAGCAGGCCCTGGATGCGCACGGCCGCCTGTCGAAGGTCAGTCCCCATGGGAGAGAGGATAGTCTACCGCGCAAGAACCAACTCGCGCTCAGTGGCGTCCAAAGCACCGCCAGCGTCAACCGTTCCCGGGGAGTCCCACCATGAACGCACGTAGTATCCGTAGTCTCGGAGTCGTTGTTTTGGCCTGTTCGGGAGCATGGACGGTTGCGACCCAGGCGGTTGACGTCGCCGGCCGGAACATCCTCGTGACCGTGCTCGACAAGGCCGGGGCCCCGATTCGGGACCTGACCGCCGCGGAGTTCGCCGTCGTCGAAGACGGCGTGCGGCGCGAGGTGACCAGCGCGGCATTGGCCACCGAACCGCTTTTTGTGTCGGTGCTTATCGACAACGCCAAAGCCCCCCTGGGAGCCGGCGAGCCCACGCGCGACATGCGTACCTCTCTCTCGACATTCATCAAGACACTGCAGGCGGCACGCCCGGACACGCAGGTGGCGCTCACCACGGTCGGCGGCGCCGGTGTCCTGATCAAGAACTTCACGGACAAGACCGAGGATCTCGACAAGGTCGTCCGGCGGCTGGTGGCGGACCAGCGCTCCACGTCCGTCATGCTCGAGGCCCTGATCGATGCAGCCAGGGGATTCAAGAAGGCGCCCAGCCCGCGCCGGGCCATCGTGACGATCGATCTGGGCTCGAAGGAGTCAAGCCAGATTGTGCCGACCAAGGTCGTGGCGGAAGTCCAGAAGGCCGGCGCCGCGGTCTGGTCGGTGTCCATCCAGGGATCCCAGAGCGTGACGTCGCCCGCCCGAGACACGACTCTCGACTATCTGACGCAGGGAACCGGGGGCGTGCGAACCACCGCGCTGCTACCCTCGGCACTGGAACGTATCCTGAAGAATCTGGCCGATGTGCTTACATCGCAGTACGTGGTGACGTATGAGCGGCCCGACGGTCCGCCGGCCAAGTCCATCGTGCCGGCCGCACAACGGGGCGCACAGTTTCTGCTGGCGCCCTGGGGCCAGCAGTGAGCTAGAGGTTGCGCGCGCCGAGGATCTCCCGGGCCGGCCGGCGGTCGCCGTTGCAGCTGATGCGGCGCGGCGCATCCAGGAACGTCAGGGTGAAACCGAGCGCGCGATAGAGGCGCTCCACGCGTTCGGTCGCCTGGTTGACCAGCACCACCGGACCCCGGTGTGTCGCCAGCCACACGGCGGTCCGCTCCTGATCCTCCCAGGAGAATCCGCCGCGTGAGTACTGCGTGAACTCCACGTCGTAGGGTGGATCGGCATACACGAAGTCGCCGCGTTCCAGCGGCACCGCCTCGACATCACCCGCGGTGAACGTCCAGCCGCCGAAGGCCTCGCGATACGCCGAGAAATCCGTCAGATAGTTGATTCGCGCGTAGCGGCCAAAGGGCACGTTGAAGCCACCGCGCTTGTTGAAACGGCAGAGGCCGTTGTAGCCGGTGCGGTTGAGGAAATAAAACAGCGCGGCCGCCTCCGCCGAGTCCCCCTTGCCGCGCGACAGCAGCGTGTTGAAGTGATCGCGGTGCTGGTAGAACAGCGCCTCGTCGTTCTCCATGCGCAGCGTGGTGCGCAGGCCGCGCTGCAGCCAGCGATAGAAGTTGATCACATGCGGGTTGGCGTCGTTGAGCAGCGCCTGTGGGGGCCGGAGGCCCAGTGCGACACCCAAGCCTCCGCAGAACGGCTCCACCAGCCGCCGGCGCGCGTGCGGCTGCCACAAGGGCCGCAGATACGGCACCTGCCAGCGCTTGCCGCCCGCCCACTTCAGCGGGGGCCGCGTCACGGTTGTCATCTCGGCGACCGGCACGGACGCCAGTGTATGGGAACCAAATCACCAATCACCAATCACCAATCACGAGCGCCAGTCATTTCATGGCTATAATAGCCATATAATGAAGGCCAACATAGCTACTCTCAAGAACAACCTGTCCCGGTATCTGAAATCGGTGCGGGCCGGAGAAGAGGTGGTCGTGATGGACCGTGACACGCCGGTGGCGAGAATCGTGCCCTATCGCCAGGCGCCAAGCTCAAAACGAACGGGCGCGACGCAAGCGCAGGCCGGAGCCTCCGCCGGACTGGACGCGATGGTCACGCGGGGGGCCATCACCCACCGCGGAGATCCGGCGGCGATGTCCAGTTGGCTCGCGACCCATCCACCTGCGCAACCTGCTCCGGGGAGCCCGGCGCTGTCCGAGGTTCTCCTGCGGATGCGGGATGAGGAACGCTGGTGAAGTTCTGGGATACCTCTGCCCTCCTCCCGCTGTTCATCGACGAACCGGCCACGGAAGCCTGCCGTTCGCTGGTCGCAAGCGACCCCGTGATCATCGTGTGGGAAGCCACGAGCGTCGAGATGCTGTCTGCCCTGGCGCGGCTTCGGCGGGAATCGACCGGCTTCGACGATCTGTGGCCATCGGTCAGGCAGGAGATGCTTGAACGTTGGACGACGTGGTCACGGGTGGCGGACTGGCCCAAGGTCTCACGGCGCGCCCAGCGTCTGGTGTCTGTCCATCCCCTGAAGGCTGCAGACGCGCTCCAGTTGGCGGCGGCGTTGGTTGCGTGCGAAGACCAACCCCACGAACTCCCGATTGTGACGCGGGATCGGCCGCTCGCGCATGCCGCACGGCTTGAGGGGTTCCCGACGATTACGCCCCAATAAGGAATCGGGCAATGGCGTGGCGCAGCTGAACGTGAGGTCGCCGGCGGTCCTCGCGGGGAATTCTCCCCACGAATGAGCCCTCGCGGCGCGGGTTTTCGCATTGCAGATCAGGAGAAAGTCCATGCCCCGCCTGATTGCAGCAGTCACCTTTCTTGAATTTGCGCTCGCCCCCGCCGGCGCGTGGGCGCAAGCGCCGAGCCCGCCCAAAGCGGAACTTGGGCTGCAGGCCTCCGTGCAGACCGGCGAGCGACATGCACTCACCTGGTCCCCACGGTTCAGCCTCACGCTGACGCCGACATCGGCCCTGGAGTTCACGGCCGACGTCCGGCCGGCGCGTTCCGACCCCTCTGCCGTCCGGACGTCGAGCCAGTGGTACGCCGTCCACCTTCGCCAGATGCTGTTCCAGCGGGGACGCTGGCAGGTGTCCGGCGTGGTCGGCGCCGGCGGGGGGCAGACGACGATGGCGTTTCCCGGGCAGACGATTGACTATGGCAGCGGGGTGGTCGTTTACGCGCCGGGCACATTCCGCGAGGCGGGCTTTGCGGCGCATGTGGGCGCGGCCGCCCAGTACGAGGTCAGCGGACGCCTGGCCGTGCGGGCCGATGTGCGCGCCACCGCCAGCAACTCGGGCGGCCTT
>JANLHE010000238.1 GCA_024653875.1 Acidobacteriota bacterium | reverse complement strand
GCGCGCGTCGTGGCGGGCTCGATGACGAGGAAAGCGATGAGAATGGCCACGGCGGAGCCGACAAACAGCGCGGCCAGGTCCGGGTGGGTGGTGCTGTGGCGCGCGCCCGCGACGAGAAGCAGGATGCCGAACGCGCTGTCGGAAAGGCGCGTCCAGAACCACACGCGCAGGCGCTGGGCGCGCCATTCCTCCGGGTAGAAGCGGCTGGTGAACCAGAGGTGCAGGCGCAGCGTGTTGGCGGCGAGGGCCGCCGTCACGCCCCCGAGGAAGATCCACTGGCTCCAGGCATCGCCGGACCACTCGCGCGCGGCCCACAGGAAATACAGCACGATGCCGTACGCCACGCTGGTGGCGAGCTGGTGGAACTGCCACCACCACAACGGACTGAACACCTGCGGGGCCGGCATGACGGCCGGCAGGGCGCCGGCTGCGGCCGCCGCGCCGGACACCGCGACGATTGCGGCGACCAGATCCTGCGTGGAGGTGTACCGGTCTTCGGGGTCGGCCTGCAGGCAGCGCGTGATGATCGCGTCCAGCGCCACGACGTGCGGGTGCGCGATGGTGAGCGGCGCGCGCGTGTCCCCCGCGGCGAACGGGTGGGCGCCCGTCAGCAGTTCGTGCAGCACCACGCCAAACGCGTACTGATCCGATCGGATGTCCACCGGGGCTCCGCGCCGCTGTTCGGGGGACATGTACGCCGGCGTGCCGGGTGACGCCGCGTCCAGTTCGGGCCCGAATCCAGCCACGCCGAAGTCGATCACCTTCACGCGGCCGTCGGGCGTGCGCATGATGTTGTCGGGCTTCAGATCCCGATGCACGATGCCGCGATCGTGCGCGGCCTCCAGCGCGTCGGCCAGGTCCCGCGCCACCGACAGCGCGTCGCGCACGGGCAGCGGCCCGTGATCCAGGTCATCGCGCAGCCGGGTGCCGCGGACGAATTCCGAGGCCAGGAACAGCTGGCCCTCGATTTCCTCCAGCGCGTACACCACCGCCACGCCTGGATGCGACAGGGCGGCGGCCGCGCGCGCTTCATGGCGCAGGCGTTCGCGGCGTGCGTCGTCATCCACCCAGGCCGGCGGGATGGCCTTGAGCGCCACCGTGCGCCCCAGGCGCGTGTCTTCCGCGAGGTAGACCACGCCCATGCCGCCGTGCCCGACTTCGCGCAGCACGCGGTACGGGCCCACGTGCGTGCCGGCCAGCGTCACGTCCGCCGCGGGCGTGGACAGGAACGATTCGGCGTGTTCGTGGAAGCCGAGCAGGGACAGCACTTCGTCCCGCAGCCCCTCATCGTCGCCACACGCCTCGCGGACGAAGGCGGCACGCGCGTCGGCGGGGTGCGCGAGGGCATCGTGGAAGATGCGGTTGGCTTCCGCCCAACGATCGGAGGGCAGAGGCGTCACCCGGACACCCCGTCTTCAAGCGCGCGCAGGAGCCAGGCCCGCGCCACGGTCCAGTGCCGCTTGACGGTGGCCGGCGAGATGTCGAGCGCGGCGGCGGTCTCGTCCACCGTCAGGCCCCCGAAGTAGCGGAGCTCGACGATACGGGCCTGCTGGGGGTCGAGACGCGCCAGGGCATCGAGCGCCCGATCGAGCGCGATGAGATCGATCGCCTGCGCGTCGTGGTCCGGCGGCGGCGCCAGCAGCGAGTCGTCGAGCGTGACCTGCACCTGGTGGCCCCCGCGTTTGCCGGCGTGCCTGGCGCGGGCGCGCTCCACCAGCAGCCGGCGCATCGAGATCGCGGCGATCGCCAGAAAGTGCGTGCGGCTCTGCCAGCGCGGCGTGCCGTCCTTCAGCAGGCGGAGGTAGGTGTCATGCACCAGTTCCGTGGCCTGGAGACTGCGCGATTGTTCGCGGCGCAGGTAGCTGCCGGCGATCCGGCGGAGTTCGCCGTACACCTCTTCCACCAGGGGGGACACGGCATCGGGACGGCGAGGGTCGGTCACGGTGTCAGCGGGGGCGATAGGCGCGCGCCAGATCCGCGATGAGCGCGGCCTTCCAGACGTACCCCAGTTGCAGCGACGTGTCGGCCTGGCCTGGCGTCTCCGAGCGGATGACGGGCATCGCGGAGAACACGCCCAGCAGGCGCACCACGCGGCCCGTCCGCATCACTTCCCGGTCGTCCTCGTAGACGCCGTTGGCGACGGCCAGCACCGGGGAGCCGGACATGCCGGGAAACGCGGACACGTCAACGAGGAAGGCCGGCTTGCCCTGGAAGTCCACCTGGGGTTCGCTGGCGACGCTGCCGGTCTTCCAGACCGGCAGACGATTGGTGGTGTCGGAGAAGCCGTACGGATAGCCCAGCAGGGTGGCGCTTGACGTGGGTCGAATCCGAATGTGCGGCCGGATGTGATTCTCGTCGAACACCCACATCGCGATGCCCGCGTACACGGGCGGCGGTATCGGAAGCAGGATCACGTCCGCTTCCGGCTGCTCGGTGCTCTGTTCCCAGAGGGGTGTGCCCACGTCGTTGTAGAGCGGCAGCGCCACCTGCTTCACGGCGGAGGGCTCGTTCTTGTCGAGGTGCAGATAAAAAATGACCCGGTCGCCTTTCGGCGGCGACGCGACGCCCGGCGAGTGCCCCGTGACCACGTGGTAGTTCGTGACCAGGAACACGGTTTCCACCACGCCGGCTGCGTTCTGGACCCCGTAGAAGAACCCGGTGCCCTGCGAGACCTGGCGTGTGCCGTTGAACAGGTACACCGGGGTCGTCATCAGCGACGGATATTCCACGGTGGCCTGCGCCAGGGCCGGGGCCACACCGAATCCGAACAGTCCGGAAACGCACAACGCCACGCTCGGGCACCACGGCTGCATCTTCGCCAGCATACCTTGCCCGGTTTCCGTTACGATCATCGGATGTCCTTTTGCTCAGTGTCCCGCCGCCGTTGTCTTCTGCTCGTCGCCCCGCTGGCGGCTGCCGCGTGCGGTGGAGGAGAGGCCCCGCCGGCCGGCCCCGGCGGCCCCGGTGGCCGGGGCGGAGGGGCGGGCGTGCCGGTGGAAATCGTCACGCTGGCCTCGTCGCCGGTGGAGGACGTGACCGAGTTTGTCGGCACCGTGAAGTCGCGCCGCACGTCCACCATCCAGTCGCAGGTCGAAGGGTTTCTCACGCGCATCGCGGTCACCTCCGGGACGCGGGTGAACCGGGGCACCCTGCTGTTCGAGATCGACTCCGCCACCCAGCAGGCGGCCGTCGCCGGGCTGGAATCGACAAAGGCCGCCCGCGAGGCGGATGCCGCGTACGCGCGGCAGCAGGCCGCGCGCGTGAAGGCGCTGTTCGAGGCGGGGGCCGCCAGCCAGCAGGAAGTGGAGCAGTCGGCCACCGCGGTCAAGACCACCGAAGCGCAACTGCGCGCCATCGACGATCAGATCCGCCAGCAGCGCGCCGAACTGGCGTACTACCGCGTGACGGCGCCGGCGGCCGGTGTCGTGGGCGACATCCCGGTACGGCAGGGCGATCGGGTCACGCGGTCCACGCCGCTCACCACGATCGACGACAACTCCGGCATGGAGATTTACCTGAACATCCCGGTGCAGCGCGCGCCGGAACTGCGCACGGGCCTGGCGGTGCGGGTGCTGAACGAGGCGGGCGAGCTGCTGTCGGCCGAGAAGGTCACGTTTGTCGCCGGCTCCGTGGATGACGGCACCCAGACCGTCCTGGCGAAGGCGGCGCTCGGCAATCCGGGCGGCCGCTTCCGCACCGATCAGTTCGTGCGCGCGCAGCTGGTGTGGTCCAGCGCGCCCGGCCTGAGGATTCCCGTCACCGCGGCCCTGCGTATCAACGGCCAGTATTTCGTGTTTGTCGCCGAGGGCGGCCAGGGGGGCACCGTGGCGCGGCAGCGTCCGGTCACGCTCGGGGCGGTGACCGGTCAGGACTACGTCGTGACGTCCGGGCTGAAGGAAGGGGATCGGCTGATCGTCTCCGGCATCCAGAAGATCGGCGACGGCGCGCCGGTGCAGGCGATGCCGCCGGCCGCGGGGACGGGGGCCAGGTAAGTGCTCACCGACGTCTTCATCAAACGCCCGATCCTGGCGACCGTCGTGTCGCTGGTGATCCTCCTGGCGGGCGCCATCGCGATCCCGCTGCTGCCCATCGCGCGGTATCCCGATCTGGCGCCGCCCTCGGTCACCGTGTCGGCGTTCTACACCGGCGCGAACGCGCAGGCCGTGGAGAGCGCGGTCACCACGCCGCTCGAACAGGTCATCAACGGCGTGGAGGGCATGGTCTACCTCCGGTCGTCGAGCACCAACAGCGGGTTTGCCAGCATCACCGTCACGTTCGAGATCGGGCGCGATCCCGACCTGGCGGCCGTCGACGTGCAGAACCGCGTGAACCAGGCCCTGGGCCGCATGCCCGCCGACGTGCGCACCAACGGCATCTCGGTCACCAAGAACTCCACGGGATTCCTGGGCGGCCTCGGCTTCTTCTCCGCGGACAACCGCTACGACTCGCTGTTCATCAGCAACTACATCGATCTCTACGTGCGCGACGCGATCAAACGCGTGCCCGGCGTGGGCAACGTCATCATCTTCGGCGAGCGCAAGTTCGCGATGCGGCTGTGGCTCGACCCGGGCAAACTCGCCGGCCGCGGCCTGACCGCCGGCGACGTGGTCGGCGCGCTGCGCGAACAGAACGTCCAGGTGGCGGCCGGCAGCGTGGGCGATTCCCCCGCCTCGCCCGACCAGCTCTTCCAGCTCAGCGTGCGCGCGCAGGGGCGCCTGACGGAAATCCCCGAGTTCGAAGACGTCGTGGTCAAGGCCGGCGCCGGCGGCGCGCTCGTGCGCGTGCGCGACGTGGGCCGCGCGGAACTGGGCGCGGAGAACTACTCGTCGCGCCTGCGGTTCGGCGGGCTCGAAGCCTCCGGCGTCGGCATCCAGTTGCTGCCGTCCGCGAACGCCCTCGATGTCTTTGCCGGCGTGCAGGCGACGATGACGGAGCTCGAAAAACACTTCCCGCCCGGCCTGGAGTGGCGCGTGGCGTTCGACAACGTCGGGGTCGTCCGTGAGTCCATCGTCGAGGTCCTCAAGACCCTGGTGGAGGCCATCCTGCTCGTCATCCTGGTCATGTTCCTGTTCCTGCAGAACTGGCGCAGCACCCTGATTCCCGCCATCACGATTCCCGTGTCGCTCATCGGCACGTTCGCGTTCGTGAAGGTCTTCGGCTTCTCGATCAACACCCTCACCCTCTTCGGCATCGTCCTGGCCACCGGCATCGTCGTCGACGACGCGATCGTGGTGATTGAGAACATCGAGCGGCACATGCGCGAGTACGGCAAGACCGCGCGCCGCGCGGCGCTGGACGCGATGCGCGAGGTGTTCTCCGCGGTGGTCGTCATCGGGATCGTGCTGGTCGCCGTGTTCGTGCCGGTCGCGTTCTTCCCCGGGACGACGGGCCGGATGTATCAGCAGTTTTCGCTGACCATCGCGTTTGCCGTGGTGCTGTCGGTGGTGAACGCCATCACGTTCACGCCGGCCCTGTCGGCGCTGCTGCTCGACAAGGAAAGTCATACACACGGCTGGTTTTTCACGTGGGTGAACCGGGTCATCGAGGGCGGCACCAGCCTGTATGTGCGCGTGGT
>JANLHE010000236.1 GCA_024653875.1 Acidobacteriota bacterium | reverse complement strand
ACCCCGCCGAGGGGATGCGCGGGATGAGTTTTTCCGTGTAGAAGACCGCCTCGAAGCTGGTGCGCGAGAAGCCGTCAGCCTGGCCGAGGTTGCGGCGGCCCAGGACGTTGACCACTTCGGCAAACAGCGTCAGGCGGCGCTTCGCAAACGTAAACGTGCGGTTGGCGCGAAGGTCGAGGCGCACGTACCACGGCAGGCGCACCTGATTGCGCGTCTCCGCGATTGTGAGCGCGCCGGTGGTGCCGGCGAAGTACCCCGCGAGCGGCACGTTGCTGCCGAGCCGGAGCTTGGCGCTCGCACTGGCGCGAAACGACAGGCGCTGCAGCAGGAACACGTTGATCGTGTGACGCTGATCGTTGTCGCCGTCAAAGCGCTCGCCGCTGACGACATCGTGGTGGGTCGTGTGCGCCCAGGTGTAGGCGATCCATCCGGTCAGGCCCCTGGCGGCGCGCCGCTGCAGGAGCACATCCACGCCACGCGCACGGCCGGCCAGCCGGCTGGCGACCACATAAAACGGCGCGCCGGCCACCCGCCGCCCATCCAGCACGCGATCCTCTCCCATCGGGCGGAGAAGGTCCCGTTCGTTTCGCACGAACGAGGTCACCTGAATGCGGGATGTTCCGTTCACACGAACATCGACGCTCAGGTCGGCGCCACGCGCGGACTCGGTGCGCAACGGTTCCAGCGCCGCGCCCGTGTACTCCAGCGAGGGGCGCTGGTGCGACGCCCCCGCGCCGGCGCGTACGGTGACGCGGCCCAGTGTGCGCTCGACAAGCAGCCATGGCGAGATCCACGCGTCGCCGCTGTCACTGTCGCGGGAGCCGCGGGCACCGGCGGAGACACCCCACGACGACGTCCGCCGCGACACCTGGCCGGACAGGCTCGACAGCCGCGTGCCGGCCTCAAACCCGCGCGATGCCGTGACCCGCAAGCCGCCGCCGCTCGTGGTGGTGAACCGCCGGAGCGTCTGATCCTGCGCCGTCTTCTCGTAACGGGCGCCGCCTTCAAGCGACCAGGCCGCGCCCAGATCCCGCCGCACGTCCGCCCGCCAGACAAGCGACGTCGTCGTGCCGGTGCCCAGATCCTGCTGGCGCACACCGGTATTCGTGAACTGGCTGGTCGAGACAGAGAGCTTCTGCGAGATCAGCACGGTGTCGCCGGCGTACCGCCACCCGAGGCCGGCCAGGCCGCCCGTGGAGACCGCGCGCGACAGGCCGTTGGCGACACTGGTCTCCTGCTCGCGGTAGATCGCCTGTCCGCCCACCAGCAGCAGACGCAGTTGCTGCCGGCTGGAGAGGTCCAGGGTGAGCAGGCTCTGTGCGTCGGCGAAACCGATGGTGCTGCTGATGTCCGGATCCAGCTTTCGAATCAACCAGTCCACGTAGCTCTTGCGAAACGAGAGCAGCCAGGCGCCTTTCCGGGCCGGCGTGAGCGGCCCCTCGATCACCGCCGCCGCGCTGGTGCCGCTGACGGTGCCGCGCAGTTGCACGCGATCGCGCGATCCTTCCCGCACGCCGAACTCCAGCGTGGCGCCGAGCCAATCGCCGTGCCGGAGGGGATGGGGGCCCGCCAGCAGCGACGCGCGATCAAGCACGTCGCTGTTGATCATCGCGATCGAGCCCGTGTCGTCGCGCCCGCGCACGGCATGCATCAGCAGCGGCGACTGGATGCCGTCCAGCACGATGCCCACGTGCCGGAACGCCGATCCGCGCACGGAGAACTCCGCCTGGAAGTCGTCACCCGTGGCCACGCCAGGCAGGCCCTGCACCGCGCGCATCGGATCGTCCGTCGCGATGCCGCGCAGGTCCTGCAGCGCCGCCGATCCCAGTTCGATCTGCGAGGCCACGCCGGTCTCGGTGGTGCGCAACGCGTCGGCGGCCACCGTGACCGACTCCTGGTACGCGCCCGTGCCCTCAGAGAGGGGCACGACCAGCGACACCGGTTGCGTCGTGATCGCAAGCGTGCGGCGCACGAAGATGTACCCGATGGTCGAGACTGCAAGCGTGTAACGGCCTTGCGGCACCGCAGGAAAGCGCGCCACGCCGGCCGCGTCGGTCTGCATCGCGTGGTCGGGATTGGATGGCGACGCGGGTGCCGGCGTCTCGCGCCGCAACTGCACCTGCACGTCAGCCAGTGGCGCGCCGGTGCGCGCGTCGATCACGCGGATGGTTACGGCCGGCGGCTGCGGCGTCACCGCCTGTGCTGCCAGCCAGGCGGCGAGCAGCAGGTGGATCACCCGGCCACCACGGCATCCTCGACCCGGCCGTCCCGGATGTCCCGAGCGTCTCGTGCGTCGGGGGATGCGGCCGGAACGGGCGGCGGGGCCGCCAGATCGCCGCCGTTCAGGAGTTCGTCGGTCAGGTAGTCCAACGCGGGTTCGTCCGCGCGCTCGAGCAGTGCCTCAAGGGCCGACCGCGGCCGCTCGTTCACCTCCCGCTGCTGCATCGACGGCCACGAGCCGTCCGCGCGTCGTGGCACGTAGCGGCACCAGAACCCGGCATGCCATCGCAGGAAGTCGCGCGCCCGCGCCCTCCCGTGCTCGTCGCCGCCCCAGTGTTCCAGCGCGAGCGTGGTGTAGCGGCGGTACAGCGCGAGCCGCTCCTCACCCGTGATGTCCCAGTACCCGGTGGCGAGCTCGCGGAACAGCCACGGTTTGATCAGGGCGCCCCGCGCGGTCATGACCGCCGCGCACCCGGAGGCCGCCAGCCGGTCCCGCACCTCGTGCGGGAACAGCAGATCGCCGTTGCCGATGACCGGCACCGGCAGCGCGGCCGCGATCTCGGCGATGGCCTCCCAGTTGGCGGGATACCGGTACCGCGCCTCGCGCGTGCGCCCGTGGACGAACACGCCGCTGGCGCCACCCTCCACCGCCGCGCGCGCCAGCTCCATGTAGTTCAGCTGATCGGCCTTCCACCCGAGACGAATCTTGACGGTCACCGGCACCGTGACCGCCGCCCGCATCGCCTCCACGATCTTGCGCACCCTGCCCGGCTGCCGTCCCAGGGCCGCCCCCAATCCCATGCGCGTGAAGTGATCAATCGGGCAGCCGAGGTTCACATCCACGAAGTCCGCGCCGCGCGCCTCGGCGAGAGCCGCCGCCCACGCCATCTCCTCAGGTTTGTTGCCCGCCAGTTGCACGCCGAAACACGGCTCGTCCGGCGCCTTGCGCAGCAGGGCGAACTCGCTGCGCCGCTTCTGCTTCAGGCGCCGCGCGACCACCATCTCGCTGACGAGCACGCGGGCGCCAAGCTCGACGCACAGCCGACGGTATGGAAGATTGGAGCCCTTGGTCATCGGCGCGACGATGAGGGCACCGGAGACCCGCTCACGAAAAGGCATGAGACGATTATGGATTGGTTATTTGTGATTGGTGATTGGTGATTGGTGATTGGTGATTTGTTATTTGAATGATGCGTGAGCCGCTTCCGATCGACGACTACCTGACCCGGATCCGATCCGCGCTGGCCGCCCGTCGCGCGGTCGTCGTCACGGCCGCGCCCGGTGCGGGAAAGACGACGCGCGTGCCGCCGGCGCTGTTGGATGCGGGGCCGGTGTTCGTGCTGCAGCCCCGCCGGGTGGCGGCCCGGGCGATTGCGCGCCGCATTGCCGAGGAGCGGGGGTGGACGGTGGGCCGGGAGATCGGGTGGCACGTGCGGTTCGATCGCCGCGTGACCGCCGACACGCGGCTGACGATCGCCACCGAGGGAATCCTGACCGCGCGACTCCAGCAGGATCCCCTGCTGTCAGGCGTCACCACCGTGGTGCTCGACGAGTTTCACGAGCGGAGCATCCACGCGGATCTCGGCCTTGCCTTGGCGAAACAGGCGTGGCTGGCGCGCGAGGATCTCCGGCTGGTGGTGATGTCTGCCACGATCGACACCGCGCGGGTGGCCGCGTATCTCGGCGGGTGTCCCGTCGTGTCCGTGCCGGGCCGGCAATTTCCCCTCGACGTGCAGTACCGGCCGGGTGTGTCCGTGGAGGCCGCCGTGCGCGAACTGCTGCCGGGCACGACGGGAGCGATGTTGTGTTTCCTCCCGGGTGCGCGCGAGATCCAGCGGGCGGCGGCCGCGTTGTCCGCGCTGACCGTGCCCGTGCTGCCGCTGCACGGCGGCCTGCCGGCAGATGCGCAGGATGCCGCGCTGATGCCGGGCCCGGGGCCGCGCGTGATCCTGGCGACGAACCTGGCCGAGACGACGGTCACCGTGCCCGACGTGACGGTCGTCATCGACACCGGCCAGCACAAGGTCGCGCGATACGACGCCGAGCGCGCGATCGACACGCTGCGGCTGGAGCGGGTGCCGCGCGACTCGGCCGATCAGCGCGCGGGCCGCGCCGGCCGGGTGCAGGCCGGGCGCGTGCTGCGCCTGTGGGACGGTCGCGACCGTCTGCGGCCCCACCGCGAGCCGGAGATCCGGAGAGTGGATCTCGCGGCGCCGATGCTGGATGTCCTGGGCTGGGGTGGTGATCCCCGCGCGTTCGACTGGCTCGACGCCCCGCCGGGGGCGGCCGTGGATGCGGCGATGGTGCTGCTCCATCGTCTCGGCGCCATCGACGGCGCGGGGCGCGTGACGGCTGAAGGCCGGGCGCTGCGGCGGTTGCCGCTGCACCCGCGGCTGGGCCGGCTGCTGCTGTCGGCCGGCGCGACACTGCGGGCCGCCCGGTTGTGCGCCGCGATTGCGGACTCGGCGGACGCGGCCGTGATCGATGCCGCCTGGGACGGGCGGTCGCTGTCCCCCCAGCAGCCCCATCTGGAACACATCGCGCAGCAGTTGCGCCAGGGTGTCGGGCGACAGACGGGCGCGCCCGTGAGCGAGGGTGATGACACCGCGTTGCGCCGCGCGGTGCTGGCCGGGTATCCGGATCGCGTGGCCCGGCGCCGCGCCGCCGGCAGCGACCGGTGCGTGCTCGCGAGCGGTGCCGGGGCGAGGCTGGCGCGCCACCTGGCGATGGGGGACGAGTACTTCGTCGCGCTGGACGTCACGGCGCTTCCCGCGGCCGCGCAGGGCGAGGCCCTGATTCGATCGGCGATCGGCATCGAGCGCGCGTGGCTCACCGCGACCCGAACGGAGACGCGTCACGTGTTCGATGCCGCGACGGGCACCGTCCGTGCCGCCCGCGTGGACTGGTACGACGGCCTCATCCTGGCCGAGCATCCCGTGGCGCCGGACCCGGCCGTGGCCGAGGCGCTGCTGGCGGACGCGTGGGTGGCGCGCGGTCCCGCCGGGCACGACGCGCAGGTGCTGCGCCGCCTGGCGTTTGCCGGCGCCGCCGCGGACCTCGGCGCGTGGGTGCGCGAAGCGGCTCGTGGCGCGCGCACCCTTGAGGACATTCGCCTCGACCGGTCCGTGCCAGCCGCGGTGACCCGGCACGCACCCGCCGTCTTGCGGGTGCCCAGCGGGCGCGACATCCCGCTGCGGTACGAGGCCGATGGGACGGTTGTGGCCGGCGTGAAGCTGCAGGAACTGTTCGGGCTGGCCGAGACTCCGGTGCTGGGGCCCGGCCGCGTGCCCGTGACGTTCGAGCTGCTCTCGCCCAACGGCCGCCCGGTGCAGGTCACCCGCGACCTGCGCAGTTTCTGGACACGCGGCTACCCGGAGGTGCGCAAGGAACTGCGGGCGCGCTATCCGAAGCATCCGTGGCCGGACGATCCG
Source organism: Acidobacteriota bacterium (assembly GCA_024653875.1). GTDB lineage: Bacteria > Acidobacteriota > Vicinamibacteria > Vicinamibacterales > SCN-69-37 > SYFT01. The sequence goes on along the minus strand of JANLHE010000236.1, from coordinate 53 downwards.
TGGACGGCCGCGCCCACGCACCGCACCGTCCGCCGCCGTTAGGCACCCCGCAC
>JANLHE010000235.1 GCA_024653875.1 Acidobacteriota bacterium | reverse complement strand
CTCCACGCGTTCGAACTGGCCGGCGTCGAGGGTGAGGTAGAGGCCAAGCGGCGCGATGTAGATGCGCTTGCGCAGCGAGTCTGTCACCTGCACGTTGACGCGCGAGCCGGTCACGGTCACGTTGCCGCCGAACGCCTGCCAGCCGAACTCCGGGTGGTTGATCAGGTACGTGCCCGCGTTGAGCGCATGGCCCAGGAAGTTCGGGCCGTAGTCCCCGGAGTACGCATCCCATCGCAGGGATTCCGGGAACGCGTGAAACGCGACCGAGGCAAAGCCCTCCTGGTCGATGTTGGTGAGCGCGCCCATCGTGCCCGCGTACCCGATGCGCAGCAGGTGCAGGTCGTCGGGCTGCTCGCGAAACTGCGCCAGCGCGGGAATGGCGTTCAGACCGGAGCCGTAGTGGTGGAGCTGGCGCTCGTAGCGCGCGCCGGGGGCGCCCGCGTAGATGAAGTCCCAGTAGCGCCGCGCGGAGCCGTTGTAGCCCCAGTGCGGAATCAGGGGCATGTAGCCGACCACGGAACTGAGCGCGGTCAGCGCCTGCGCATCGTGGTCGAAATACTTCGTCCACGCGAACACTTCCTCCTGCCCTGTGGAATCCCACGCCATCTCGCTGCCGAACGGATACGCCTGCGCCGCCCAACGATCCGCGCGCGTCTTCATGCGCGCTTCAAGCGCAGAGACCTTCTCCGCCCACCCTTCGCGCTTCATGTCTTCCAGCGTCAGCCTGAAGACGCTGGCGCCCATCAGGCCCACGTTCGTGTAGCCGACCTTGTTGGCCGGGTCGGTCAGGAACATCATCGTGTTGTAAGCCTGATCGAGATACCAGTCCCACGGCTTGGCCGCAAGGCCCTCGTGATTGCGTGCCACCTGATACATGGACCAGTACGCCGCCACCACGTGCACGTAGTTGTAGGCCCGGCCCGTTGATTCCGAGGCCTCCTTGTTCCAGCTCGTCCAGCTCGTCCAGTTCAGCGCGGGGTCGTACGGGAAGTCGGGTTTGTCCTTCGGGTCGTAGTAGAGGAGGCTCTTGCGCACGCCGTACTTGCGCGGGCCATCGCTGTACTGGATGCCACCCCAGAGCACGCCGTCGATGAAGCGATCGTACTGCGCGACCTCGGCCTTGGTGGGCTGTCCGAACAACTTCATGCCGGCCGCCAGCCACGACCCGGATCCGCCTTCGTCCCCGAGTCCCGCAATCCACACACGCGCGTCCTGGTCCACGATCGTGTTCTTCGCGCGGTCGTAACTCATGACCGAGGGGCTGCGCTTGAAGGGATCGTTCGGGTTCTCGTACCACTGCTTGGTGAAGAGGAAGTGGCCCAGGTTCGACACGACCTCGGCGGCGGGCTTGGTCACGTAGTAGGAGAGCACCTGGTTCATGCCGTCCGCATAGCGCACCGTCACGCGCGCGCGGCCCCACTGACGTCCGCGCAGGGTGTATTGCTTCCAGCCGTTGCGCGTGTTCGCGCCAGCCGCTATGGTCATCGCGCCCGCCGGTTCGACGTCCACCGACGAGACACGCCCGGCGTAGCGCAGGAACAGCTTCATGTCCTGGTCCATCGGCGCCACGTAGCCCGGAAGGCCCACGGCCACCGGGCGGCCAGCTTTCGCGAGCGTGTCTTCCACCGCGCGGATGGATGGAGAGAGCAGGAACTGCAGGCCATACACGCGCGATTCGCCTGGCTTGAGCGTGCCGGTGGTCGGCGCATTCCACGGTTGCGCGTTCTTCCATTCGTTTTCGGCGTACGCCTGCGTGTGCGCCATCCACTCGAAGACGCCTTCGGACGTCTGCGTGCGCGGCGTCCGGTCGTTGACCGGCCGCCAGCCTTCGAGCGGCGTGTTGCGGAAGGGCACCACCACCAGCGCGGGTCCTTTGCCCGAGAGGCGCGTGACCTGCACGTACCCGGCGCCCCCGGCGATCGCGGGGTCGAAGAAGGAGCAGATCTCATGCGCCTGTTCCAGATTGCGGCCGGTGATCAGGTTGTTGAAGACGACAGGGATGCCGAGCGCGCCGATCTCGACGGGTGCGGCGGTCCGATTCGTCAGCTCGAACGTCAACGCCAGCGTGCCGCCGTTCATCTGCCACGAGCGCGTGACCTTCACCGGGATGTCCGCCGGCAGCGTGGCCGCGAGATCCGCCGAGGCCATCGCCTGGCCCGAGGCGGGGATCGATGTCACCGGTTGACGCGCGGTGGCGGTGGAGTAGTCGCGCCACTCGTTGCCGGCGCCGGTACGCAGGCGCATGGTGATGTCGCCCAGGTGATGGAAGCCGTCGGCCGCGCGCTGCGCCAGGCGATCGGCCGG
>JANLHE010000231.1 GCA_024653875.1 Acidobacteriota bacterium | reverse complement strand
CCAGGCGCACGGAGATCAGGTCGTCCACGACGCCGCGCGTGATCGCGTAGGTCACGGCCCCGCCGGCGCGAACACCCGACAGCGCTTCATCCACCTGCTGGGTTGAATCCACCGGCCGGCCATCGATGGCCTGCAACGTATCTCCCCGCCGTACGCCGGCCCGGTCCGCGGGGGATCCGGTCGCCACCTCCAGCGCACGCACGGCGGCCCCGCCGTCGCTGGTCCACAACACGCCGTCATCCACCGCGGCGGTCTGCTGGTAGTTGCGCACGACCACGAGGTTGATGAGGGCGAGCGTGATGAGCACGGCCGCAACCGCGACGGGAATCGCGACGCGCAAGAGTGGACGAACGGTGGGAGACAACGAAGACATATCGGACGCTGCCGGCATGGGCAGTCAGGCGTCGGCCGCTAGAACCGCACCTGCACGCCGCCCATGACCCGGCGGGGTGTGCGCACGGTCAGCAGTTCATCGTAGAACGAGCCGGCGTGCTGGGGATCGCGGAAGAGATTGCTGACGCTCACGAGGAACTCGACGTGGCTGCCGGTGATCGGCTGAATCGGCAGCGCCTGGCGCAGCTGCACGCTGAAGCGCCCGTCCACCATCGGCGACAACCCGTCGGCCGCCGCGTGGGCAAACGCGCTGTTGAGACGGTAGGCCACGAACACGCGGGTTTCCGTCTCGGGAATCGTGGCTTCAAACGTGCTGGTCACGTCGTGCAGCCGTTCGCGCTCGGGGCGCACCGCCGAGGGCATGACGCGAGTGATCGCGGCGACGTCGTGGCCGAACACCCAGCGGGCGCGGCTGATTGAATAGTCCACCGACGCGCGGATGCGCGTGGTGAAGTGGCCGGTCAGGCGCACGGCCCATCCGTCGAGCGTGACGCTGCCTGGCGAGCCGACGTAGTAGTGGCCGGTCGCGCCGGCGGGATCCACGCCGAACAGCGTCGCCAGTTGATCGCGCGACGACTCGCGGAACCAGCGCACACCCAGCGTGCGCGGATGGCCGATCACGCCGAAGTCGTGTTCGACGCCCGCCTCGTAGCGCTGCACACGTTCGGAGCGGAAGGGCGCACCGGGCACCAGGGCGGCGAACGTCCGTTCGGGCGGCACCCAGGGCCCCGCCGAGGGCGGCGGCAGGAACTCGTCCAGCCCCGGGGCCACGGCCGCGCGCGACGCCAGCGCCGTCACGAACGTTCCCGGCGCGACGGCCACCCGCGCGCCGACGCGCGGGCTGAGGAAGTGCTGGCCTTCCACGTAGTCATACCGATCCAGGCGCAGCCCGTAGTCCAGTTCGATCCCGGGACGCAGGCGCCAGCGGTCAAGAGCGAAGACACTGGCGACCGATCGGCTGCGGTCCGCCGTCCGCAACAGCGCCACGCTTGCCATGTCCGCGGGCCGTTGCGACCCATAGGACAAGCCGGCGCGGAACGCATGCATCCGCGCATCGCGGGCCTCGTACTCGCCGAGCACCACCCACGACGACAGGCCTCCGGTGCTCATCGCGCCCCGCACGCGCCAGTCGCCATGGACGCCCACCGGCGCGCCGACCACGATGTTGGCGACGCCGCGGGGCCGCCCGGCGGGAAGCCACCCCTGCGACGACGACATCGCGTTGGTGGTCAGAAAATCCACGTGGCCGCTGAAGTCCGTATCCGCGAAAAACGACGTGGTGGCTCGCGCCGACTCGGTCACGACCCAGTCCAGGAACGACGGCAGGTAGCGGTAATCCGCTCGCCGCTGGTCGCCTGCGCCGTCGCGCAGAATCGTGCGCGGCAGATGGCGCAGATACCACGCCATCAGGCTCGTGGTGGCCGCCGGCGGCGGCGAGGGCTCACGCTCCGCCACGGCGCTGGTCGACGCCAGGGCCGCCGACGCGAGCAGCACCGGGCGATCAGGAAGCCCCGGCTGCCGCGTGATGGTGATGTTGCGTTCCAGGCGCGCGCTGGCGCCTATCCGCACCCATTCCCTGTAGGGCGACACGTAACCATCACGGGTGGCCCGGAGGACGTAGTCGCCCGGCACCAGCGGCAGCGAGAACGCACCGGTGACATCCGTGCGCGCCTGCGCCTGCGACGTCCCGATGGCCGTGACGGCCACGCCGGGCACCACGGCGCCGCGATCGTCCCGCACCACGCCCTGCACCACGCCGGAGCGCGACGAGGCCTCCACCGTGACCGCCCGGGGTGCGCGCGACACCTGCGCGAACGACGGCGCGGCGACGGATGCGGCGGCGGCAGCGAGGACGAACGCGACGGGTCGGGACATATTTCCTCCCAAACAGCTACGCGGAGCCGAGGCAGTTCGGCGGTGGTCGAAGGCTCGAGTCGACACGGGGACGGCCGTGGACGTTAGCCGTCATGGTAGGCCACTGCCGGAATCAAGTCAAACCCTTCATTTTCATGGGTTTTCAGCCGATCCGGCCCCGGGGCGCATGTTACACTTCGACCGCCCGTTCACCGGGCGCGAAGAGGCGGTTTCCCTTGAAGATCCAAGCCATTCACGCGCGTCAAATCCTGGACTCCCGGGGCAATCCCACCGTGGAAGTCGACGTCACCCTGAACACCGGCGCGCGAGGCCGGGCCGCCGTGCCCTCCGGCGCCTCCACCGGGTCCCGAGAGGCCCTGGAAATGCGGGATGGCGACAAGGGCCGGTACCTCGGCAAAGGGGTGCTCAAGGCCGTCGGCCACGTCAACACCGAGATCGCCGCCGCGCTTATCGGCGAGGCGCCCGATCAGCGCGCCGTCGACGCGCAGTTGGTGGCCCTCGACGGCACGCCGAACAAGTCACGGCTGGGCGCCAACGCCCTGCTGGGCGTGTCCATGGCCGTGGCGCACGCGGCCGCCGCGGGACACAAGGTCCCGCTCTACACGCATCTGGTCTCGCTGCTGCCGCACGCGGGCGGCCCGGCCGGCGCGGGCACGCTCCTGCCCGTGCCGATGATGAACATCCTCAACGGCGGCGCGCACGCCGACACCAACGTGGACTTCCAGGAGTTCATGGTCATGCCGGTCGGGTTGCCCACGTTCGCGGAAGGTCTGCGCGCGGGCACCGAGACGTTCCACGCGCTGCGCGGCCTGCTTAAGGCGCGCGGCCTGGCCACCGGCGTCGGCGACGAGGGCGGCTTCGCCCCCAGCCTCGGGTCGAACCGCGAGGCGGTTGAGCTGATGCTTGAGGCCATCCACCGCGCGGGTTACACGCCGGGACGCGACCTGTACGTCGCGCTGGATGTGGCCGCCAGCGAGTTCTTCGATCACGCCACCGGCACGTACGTGCTCGCGAAGTCCGGCGAAGGCACCCGCACGGCCGACGAGATGATCGCGCTTTATGACGACTGGACGCGGCAGTACCCCATCGCGTCGCTGGAAGACGGGTTGGCGGAGGGCGATTGGGCCGGCTGGGCGCGGCTCACCACCGCGCTCGGCACCCGCGTGCAGTTGGTGGGTGACGACAACTTCGTGACCAACCCCGCGATCATCCGGCGCGGCATCGACGAACACGTCGCCAACGCGCTCCTGGTCAAGCTGAATCAGATCGGCACGGTCTCCGAGACCTTTGACGCGATGGCCATCGCCCGCGCGGCCGGTTATGCCTGCGTCATCTCGCACCGCTCCGGGGAAACCGAAGACGCCACGATCGCGGACCTGGCGGTGGCCACCGCCGCCGGGCAGATCAAGACCGGCTCGGCCAGCCGCTCCGATCGCACGGCCAAATACAACCAGTTGCTGCGCATCGAAGAGGCCCTGGGCGCCAGGGCCACGTACGCCGGACGCGCGGCCCTGGCCCACCTGAGGACGCACTGATGCCGCGCCTCGTCCTGTTGCGGCACGGCCAGAGCACCTGGAACCAGGAGAATCGCTTCACCGGCTGGACCGACGTGGATCTGAGCGACCTGGGGCGCACGGAAGCGCGCGCCGCCGGGCAGCTGTTGCGCGAGGCCGGCGATGTCTTCGACATCGCGTACACCTCGGTGCTCAAACGCGCGATTCGCACGTGCTGGATGGTGCTCGACGAACTGGATCAAATGTGGATCCCAGTGGAAAACTCGTGGCGCCTCAACGAACGCCACTACGGCGCGCTGCAGGGCCTCAATAAGGCCGAGACCGCCGCCAGACACGGCGATGCCCAGACCCACCTCTGGCGGCGCAGCTACGATATTCCGCCGCCGCCGCTGGCGCGTGACGACCCGCGGCACCCGTCACACGATCCGCGCTACGCGTCGCTGCGGCCGGACGACCAACCCGCCACCGAATCACTGAAGGACACCGTGGCGCGGTTCCTGCCCTACTGGAACGGCACGATCGCACCCGCGATCCAGCGCGGTCAGCGCGTGATCATCGTCGCGCACGGCAACAGCATGCGCGCGCTCGTGAAACACCTAGACGGCATCTCGGACGCGGCGATCGCCGACCTCAACATTCCGACGGGCATTCCGCTGGTGTACGACCTGGACGCCGCCCTGAAACCGATCAAGCGGTTCTATCTGGGAGACGAAGACGCCGCCGCGCGCGCGGCGGACGCCGTGGCGAAACAAAGCCGCGCCGGCGCGTAACCGCTACTCGACTTCCTTCTCGGCGCCCTCGTCGGCGGAGATTCGCAACGATTTGAGAAACCGGCGATCGTTCGCCGTCATCTCCAGCGGCACCTGCGCGGGCGGCAGGGCCTTGACGCCGGTGACGACGTGCGACCCGTCACCCTGCGTGCGGCTCACGAACCCGATCGACGCTTCAAGCGAGATCGTGAGTTCGTAGCCGGCCTCTCTGGCTTTCTCGCGGCACGCTTCCACTCGCGCGTCCTCGGCGACGACTGCGGCGATGGCGTCGACCAGATCCCCTGCCAGCTGTTTCACTACCGGATCCATAAGGCCTCCCCTACCGCCACTCCGGGAAAAGTGGGGCGATTGTACCAAAAACGCTAGAATGCGGCGAATGCCTGTGGCCGAGTTCCCCGGAGTCTTCCCGTTCACGCGCGGAATCCAGCCCACCATGTACCGTGGCCGGCTCTGGACCATGCGGCAATACGCGGGGTTCGGAACCGCGGCCGAATCCAACGCCCGGTATCGGTATCTGCTGGCCCAGGGGGTCAGCGGCCTGAGCGTGGCCTTCGATCTGCCCACGCAAATGGGCTACGACTCGGACCATCCGATGGCGGGCGGCGAGGTCGGACGGGTCGGCGTGGCCATCGATTCGGTGGACGACATGGCGACGCTGTTCGAGCGTATTCCGCTCGGCGACGTGTCCACGTCGATGACGATCAACGCCACGGCCATCATCCTGCTGGCGTTGTACGTGGCGGTCGCCCGGCGCCACGGGGTGCCGCTCAGCCGGCTCTCGGGCACCATCCAGAACGACATCCTCAAGGAATACATCGCGCGCGGCACCTACATTTATCCGCCGCGCCACTCGCTGCGCATCGTCACCGACATCTTTGCGTGGTGCGAGCGGGAGTTGCCCAACTGGAACACGATCTCGATCAGCGGCTATCACATCCGCGAGGCCGGCTCGACCGCCGTGCAGGAGGTGGCGTTCACGCTGGCCAATGCCATCGCCTACGT
>JANLHE010000229.1 GCA_024653875.1 Acidobacteriota bacterium | reverse complement strand
TCCAGCGCCGACGAGGCGATGCGCATGCCGATCTCGTCGAGCCGCGTCGTGCCGGACACGGCGTACGCCATCGCGATGCCGTAGAGGAAGAAGGCGCTTGAGAACGCCCCGAGCACGAAGTACTTGAACGCCGCCTCGGCGCCCTCGGCGCTCGACCGCTTGAGCGCCGTCATCACGTACACGCCCAGCGACATGATCTCGAGCGCGATGAAGATAACCAGCAGGTCCGTCGTCGAGGCCATCAGCATCATGCCGACGATGGCGAACAACATCAGGGTGTAGTACTCGCCCAGCGGCAGGCGATCGCGGTCGGCGTTGCCGGCCGAGAGGATGATCGTCAGGATGCCGATGGCGCAGAGCATCACGTTGAAGAACACCGTGAAGTTGTCCACCGAGATGACGCCAAAGCCGACCAGGCTCTGGTTCCACTGGTTCAGGGACGCCGCCAGGGCGCCGCCCAGGCCGATGATCCCGTAGATGCCGAACCAGCGGCCGGCCGCGAGATCGCGCTGCTGGCGGAAGGCCTCGGCGATCATCGTGGTGCACGCCGCGAGCGTGACCATCAGGACGGGCGCGATGGCGCTGAAGTCGTTGAAGTTCATCGCGCGCCCCCTTCGGCCGCGGAAACGACCTCTGAGGTCGTTTTGGTGGCGCCATCCGGCAAAACGACCTCAGAGGTCGTTTTCAGCGTCAGTGCCGCGTTCACGGGCACGAGGACGCCGCGCACCTGTTCGACCACGCGCCTGACGGCGGGCTCCATGGGTTTAAGGAAGACACCGGGCGTGACGCCCATCCAGATGCACATGGCGACAATGGGGGCGATGACGGCCCACTCGCGCGGGCTGAGGTCGCGCAGGCCCTTGTTCTTCGGATTGGTCATCGGACCGAAGTTCACGCGCTGGAACATCCAGAGCATGTAGACCGCGGAAAGGATGACGCCGGACACGGCCACCGAGGTCATCCACGGATTCCACGCGAACGACCCGACGAAGATCAGGAACTCGCCGACGAACCCGTTCATGCCCGGCAGGGCGATGGACGCCAGCGTGATGAGCATGAACATCCCCACCAGCTTGGGCATGACGGCCTTGATGCCGCCGTATTCGGAAATCAGCTTCGTGTGCCGCCGGTCGGACAACATGCCGACGACGAGGAAGAGGCCGCCGGTGGAGACGCCGTGGGCCAGCATCTGGAAGACCGCGCCCTGGACGCCGTTCACGTTCATCGCGCAGATGCCGAGCACCACGAAGCCGAGGTGGCTGACCGACGAATACGCCACCAGCTTCTTCATGTCCGGCTGGACCATGGCCACCAGTGCGCCATACACGATGCCGATGACGGCCAGCACGGCGAGGTACGGCGCGAACTGCAGCGCGGCCTCGGGGAACATGGGGAACGAGAAGCGCAGCAGGCCGTAGGTGCCCATCTTCAGCATGACGCCGGCCAGGATGACCGAGCCGGCCGTGGGCGCCTGCACGTGGGCGTCGGGCAACCACGTGTGGAACGGGAACACCGGCACCTTGATGATGAAGGCCAGCGTGAACGCGAGGAACAGCCAGGTCTGCAGGCCGGCCGGGATGTCCAGCGCGTAGAGATCGAGCAGGTCGAAGCTGATGACGCCGGTGACCTGCTGGTGGTAATACGCCACCCAGATGATGGCGAGCAGCATCAGCACCGAGCCGGCCATCGTGTAGAGCATGAACTTGACGGCCGCGTAGATGCGCTGTTCGTAGCCCCAGATGCCGATGAGGAAGTACATCGGAATCAGCATCGCGTCCCAGAACACGTAGAACAGGAACAGGTCCAGCGAGATGAACACGCCGATCATGGCCGCTTCCAGCAGGAGCATGAAGAACGAGAACTCGCGCACGCGCTGATTCACGGACTCCCACGAGCACAACAGGCTGATGGGCGTCAGGAACGTGGTGAGCAGCACCAGCCAGAGCGTGATGCCGTCCAGGCCGACGTGATACGAGATGCCGAAGTCCGGCAGCCACGTGTACCGCTCGACGAACTGGAAGTCAGCCGAGGCAGGGTCAAAGCCCATCCACAACCAGATGCTCGCCGCGAAGGTCGCCAGCGAGATCGCCAGGGCCGTCTGTTTGACCAGGCGATCGCGGCCCTCGCTGCCCTTGCCGAGCAGCAACACCAGCAGGCCGCCCACGAGCGGCAGCAGGACCAGAAGAGTTAGCGCCACAGGAAGTACCCCAGGATCGTCACGACCCCCAGAAAGATCGACATCGCGTAGGCGCGGACCGACCCGGTCTGCACCCGGCGAAGCACCGCGCTCCAGCCCCGCACCATGAGGCCCACGCCGTTCACCGACCCATCGATGATTCCGGCGTCCACGCCCTTCCACAACACGCTGGTGGACACGCCCTTGATGGGCTGCACGAACACCGCGTTGTAGAGCTCATCCACGTAGTACTTGTTCAGCAGCAGGCGATGCAGGCCGCTGAACTGCCCGGCCATCGCGTCGGCGCGCTGCGGCGCCTTCAGGAAGAACACCGTCGCCAGGCCGATGCCGGCCAGCGCCACCATGACGGAGGTGAACATCAGCAGCAGTTCCGTCTGCGTGTCGGCGTGCGCGGCTTCAGGCGCGTGTTCCGCCTCGGCCACGGCCGCCTCGGCGAGGGCGGGTGTGTCCCCGGTCACGCTCATCGCGTGGAAGCTCGGCTCGAGGAACGTCTCGATCCGGTTGTCGCCGCCCAGCGCGTGCGGCACGCCGAAGAGTCCGGCCCCGACGGACCCAATCACCAGCACCACGAGCGCGATCGCCATCGCGGGGGGGGCATCGTGTAATCCATGGAGCGCGGGGGCTTTAGCCCCTGCGTGATCCCCCGGGGCTGAAGCCCCGGGGCTCCATCTGGCGGAGCCGTAGAACGTCATGTAGAGCAGGCGGAACATGTAGGTCGCCGTGAGGAGGGCCGCGAGCACGGCCAGGCCCCAGAGCACGGGGTGGCCGGTCGAGAAGGTCTTCCAGAGGATCTCGTCCTTGGAGAAGAAGCCGGCCAGCGGCGGGATGCCCACGATGGCGATGGTGCCCACCAGGAACGTCCAGAACGTGATGGGCAGCTTGCGCTTGAGGCCGCCCATGTAGCGCATGTCCTGCTGGCCGTGCAGCGCGTGAATGACCGCGCCCGATCCAAGGAACAACAGCGCCTTGAAGAACGCGTGCGTGTAAAGGTGGAACACGCCGCCGGCAAACGCGCCCACGCCCATCGCCAGGAACATGTAGCCCAGCTGCGACACGGTGGAATACGCCAGCACGCGCTTGATGTCGTTCTGCACCAGGCCGATGGTGCCGGCCATCAGGGCCGTCAACACGCCGATGATGGCGATGACTTCCAGCGTGAACGGCGCGTGGCTGAACAGCACCGCGTTGCGCCCGATCATGTAGACGCCGGCGGTCACCATCGTCGCGGCATGGATGAGGGCGGAGACCGGGGTCGGGCCTTCCATGGCGTCCGGCAGCCAGACGAAGAGGGGAATCTGCGCGGACTTGCCGGTGGCGCCCACGAAGAGCAACAGCGTGGCGACGGTCAGCACGCCCGCGCCGGCCCAGACGGCCGGCTCGGCGCTCATCTCCGCCACCTTCACGGCGAGCTGCTGGAAGTCCAGCGTGCCGAACGTGGTGAACAGCAGCAGCATGCCCAGGATGAAGCCGAAGTCGCCGATGCGGTTGACGACGAACGCCTTCTTGCCGGCGTCGGCGGCCGACGGCTTCGTGAAGTAGAAGCCGATGAGCAGATACGAGCAGAGGCCCACGCCTTCCCACCCGATGAACAGCACCGGGAAGTTCGCGCCCAGGACCAGCACGAGCATGAACGACGCGAACAGGTTCAGGTACGAGAAGTAGCGCGCAAACTCCGGCGCGGTCTCGTCGTGCATGTAGGCCGTGGAATACAGGTGAATCAGGGTGCCGATGCCGGTCACCACGAGAATCATCAGCGCCGCCAGCGGGTCCAGGCGCAGGGCAAACGGAATCTGCAGGGCGTCGGAGGCCAGCCAGGTGAACACCACCTGATCGATGGCGCGCACGCCGCCGGCCGGCTCGAGGCCCAGCATGGTCCACACCGCGTAGACGGAGACGCCAAAGGCGCCGGCCATCGCGCCGGTGGCCAGGCCACCGGTCACGCCCTTCGACCAGCGCCGGCCGATGGTGGCGTTGATGACGAAGCCGAGGAACGGAAGGAGCGGAATCAGCAGCAGCACGGACGTCACCACTTCAACGACGTAAAGGCGTCCGGCGTGAGCGTCTCACGGTGCCGGAACAGCGCGATCACAATGGCCAGGCCGACGGCGGCCTCGGCCGCGGCGACGGTCATCACGAAAAACGCGATGATCTGGCCGTCCACCGTGCCCAGGAACCGGTCCACCGCGACAAACGTCAGGTTGACCGCGTTGAGCATCACCTCCACCGAGAGCAGGATGGTGATGAGGTTGCGGCGCAGGAACACGCCGGCGGTGCCGATCGAGAACAGCACGGCCGACAGGGCGAGAAACGTGTTGAGCGTGGGTTCAGGCATGTGGGTCCTTGCGGGCGAGAATGACGGCGCCCACCATGGCCACCAGGATCAGCACCGACGTGGCTTCAAA
>JANLHE010000228.1 GCA_024653875.1 Acidobacteriota bacterium | reverse complement strand
TCCATCTGGTGCGCCTCGGCGTCGCCGGCGGCGCGGTCCTTGAGCTGGCCTTCAAACCGGCGCCGCTGCTCGGCCGGGTCGTTGAGTTCGCTGAACCCGTTGGCCACCTCGAATCCGCCGGCGTACATCTCGAACCGTTCCACCGTGTCGGGGTCGTCGGGTTTCTGCTTGGACAGCGGCGAGACCTCCGTCGGAAAATCGTACACGAAAGTTGGCTGCACCAGACGGTCTTCCCAGAGCCCCTCGAAGATCGTGGTCGCGAGCTTGCCGGCGCCATGCGAGGACTGCACCTCGAAGCCCAGGGCCTTGGCGATTCCGGCGGCCGTGGCGCGATCGCGCAGATCGGACTCGGTGACCGGCCGCCCCAGCCGCCCGGCCGCGGCCTCGGCGGCCGCCTGGCGAAGCGACAACCGGCGAAACGGCGCGGCGAACGAAATCGCGTGGCCGTTGAACGTGACGTCGAGGCCCCCCGTGGCCTCGCGCGCCACCTCGGCCAGCATCTCCTCGGTCATCTGCATCAGATGCTGGTAGTCCACGTACGCTTCGTAGAACTCCAGCATCGTGAACTCGGGGTTGTGCTGGGTGGAGATGCCTTCGTTCCGGAAGTTCCGGTTGATCTCGTAGACCTTCTCGAAGCCGCCCACGGTCAGCCGCTTGAGGTACAACTCCGGCGCGATGCGCAGATAGAGCCGCATGTCGAGCGTGTTGTGATGCGTGACAAACGGGCGCGCCAGCGCGCCGCCGGCGATCGGCTGCATCATCGGGGTTTCCACTTCGAGGAAGCCGCGGCCGTTCAGGAACCGCCGGATGCCCGCCACGACCTTCGCGCGTGTTTCAAACACCTGACGCGATTCGGCGTTGACGATGAGGTCGAGGTAGCGCTGCCGGTACCGGATTTCCACGTCCGTCAGCCCGTGGAACTTCTCAGGGAGCGGCAGCAGGCACTTGGCGAGGAACGTGATCGACCCGACCCAGATGGTCAGCTCGTTCGTCTTGGTGCGAAAGATCCGGCCCGACACGCCGACGTGATCGCCGAAGTCGAGCCGCTTGAAGATCTGAAAGTCGCGCTCGGGCATCGAGTCCGCCCGCACGTACGCCTGCAGCCGGTTGAGGCCGTCCGACAGCACCAGGAAATTCGCCTTGCCGAAGCTCCGGATGGACAGAATGCGGCCGGCGACGCGCGTCGCCGGCTTCTGCTCCTCCAGCACCTCTCCCGCCGTCTCGCCGTACGCCGAGACGATGGCCGAAATGGTGTGGGTGCGATCGAACCGCACGGGATACGGCGGCACGCCGAGTGCCACCAGTTCCTCGAGTTTCGCCTTGCGTTGCGCCACCTGTTCCAGTTCGTTCGACATAACGTCCCTTACGCGATCAGCGACCGCCTGATGCCGTCGAGCACGCCGTTCACGAACTTGACCGACTCGTCGGCGCTGAACGTGCGCGCCAGTTCCAGCGCCTCGTTCACGATGACGGCCGGAGGCGTGTCGGGCTGGTGCTGCAGTTCCCATACCGCCATCCGGAGAATCAACTTGTCGATCACCGCCAGCCGTTCCAGGCGCCAATGGTTGGCCTGCTTGTCGATCAACGCGTCGATGTCCTGATGCGCCAGCACCGTGCCGCGCACCAGCGTTTCCGCGAACCCGCGCACGGTCTCCGGCGCGTCAGGCAGGTGCTCGGCAAACACGCCGTCCAGCGCCTCGTCCGGCGCCGCGCCGCCCACGTCCCAGAAATACAGGGCCTGGAGCGCGGCCTCGCGGGCCTGATGCCGCAGGGACGAACTCACAAGCGGGCTCCCGGCCGGCGGGACGGCAACGCCCGGTACAGCCGGGCCATCTCCAGCGCGGCCGCCGCGCACTCGCGCCCCTTGTTCGCCGGGCCATCCGCCGCCCGCGCCAGCGCTTCCTCGGCCGTGTTCGTCGTCAGCACGCCGAACGCCATCGGCATCCCGGTGGCCTGCGCCGCGCGCATGATGCCGTCGGCCGCCGCGGACGCGATGTAGTCGAAGTGCGGCGTCTCGCCTCGAATGAGACACCCCAGACACACCACGGCATCACAGTCGCCCGCTTCGGCCACGCGCTGCGCGGCCTGCGCCAGTTCAAACGCGCCCGGCACCTGCCACGTCACCACGTCGCTGTCTGCCACACCGGCTTCCCGGAGCGCCGCGCGGGCACCCGCCTCCAGGCGACCGGTCACGAACTCGTGATACCGCGACACCACCAGGGCGATGCGAACCGGGGTGGTCGTCACTTGCCTGTGAACGCGGGCTTGCGCTTGTCCAGGAACGCCCGCGTCCCTTCGCGCATGTCATCGGTGGTCGAGACGAGGCCGAACAACGTGGCCTCGTGATCTTCCGCCTCGGCAAACGCCATGTCGGCGCCGCTGGCCACGGCATCAAGGATGTACCGCACCGCGACCGGCGCCTTGGCCGCCAGCGTGTGCGCCAGCTTGCGCGCCTCCTCCATCAGCTGCGCGGCCGGCACCACGCGATTGGCCAGGCCGATGCGGAAGGCCTCGTCGGCGGAAATCATGTCGCCGGTCAGCAACAATTCCTGCGCGCGGCCGCGGCCGACCAGACGCGGCAGCCGCTGCGACCCCGCGTAGCCGGGGATGATGCCGAGGTTGATTTCCGGCTGGCCAAACCGCGCGGTGTCCGCCGCGAGGCGCATCGTGCACGCCATCGCCAGTTCGCAGCCGCCACCGAGGGCGAACCCGTTGACGGCGGCAATCACGGGCTTGCCGAGCCGTTCGATGCGGTCGAACAGCCGCTGGCCGCGGCGCGCGTGATCGCGTCCGCCCACCGGCGTCTGCACCGCGAGTTCATTGATGTCGGCCCCGGCCACGAACGACTTGTCGCCCGCGCCGGTCAGGATGACCGCGCGCACCTCCGGATCGGCCGCCACCGCGTCGAACGCAGCGGTCAGTTCATCCAGGGTCCGCGCGTCGAGCGCGTTCAGGACTTTGGGGCGATTGAGGATGATGACCGTGACCGCGCCGTCGCGTTCGATCTGGAGGTTGTCAAAGGACATGCGGCATTGATTATACCTGCCGGCTCAGGTTGGCCGCGGCCGGGCGCGCACCAGGGCGCCGATGACGGCGACGATGCCCGCACCCACCACCGCCCCAATCGTATCGGCCACGATGTCGCTCACCGACGCCATCCGGCCGGGAATGAACGACTGGTGAAACTCGTCCGAGACGCCATACACGGCTGCGATTACCACCGCAGGCACGATGAGCGCTGCGCGCAGGCCCTTCAGCCTCCCGCCGGCGAGCGCCCGCATCAGCAGGGCGCCCAGCACCGCGTAGCTCACGCCGTGCCCGATGTAGTC
>JANLHE010000227.1 GCA_024653875.1 Acidobacteriota bacterium | reverse complement strand
TGGTCACTCCGCCAATCACCGCGCCTGCGGCGGTGGAGCCGGCAATAATTGCGACGCTTTTCTTCACGGAGCGGGGCCGCGATTCCGGGGCGCGCGGCGCCGCCGGCGCCCGCACGGCTCCCGATAGAGGCGCCATCGCCGGCCGGTTCGCCGCCACCGTGGCGTACCTCACCGGAACGGTTCGGGGACCCACGCACGCCACCGACGCCTGGCCCTGACTCGTGGTGGACGCCTGTCGAAGCACGGCGCGTTGACCTGGCTCGCACTCCACCAAAAACCCGGGGGCCGTGTCTGACGCCATCGCAGCGGTCGAGCCAGGGCTCAGGTCAGCTGCGGCCATCCGCCCGCCCAGAAAGAACGCTCCCGCGACAACGCCTACACCAACCGCTCCAACCGCCCAGCCAGGAAAGTTACGCATGGCAGTCCTCCTGCCATCCTCACTCCTCAAGGACCGTGCCGTTCGCACGTGGAGCGCGAAAGGAGTCTTTTGCTGGACGTTTTCTCCACGCCACGTTCCGCTGTCCGGCCTGGAGGACAGATCAGCGCGCGGTCAGCACCCGCTGGCCTTGCCGGGTGTGATTGATCGACAGGCCGAGAATGCGCATGGCTTCCTGCGGCGCGTGGAAGCCCATGGAGTTCTCCGCTTCGATGAAGTCCAGCAGGAACTGCGCGCGCCGCTGCGAGGCCTGCGCGGCCGTGACGGCGGGCGTGTCGCCGGTGGACCGTGCCAGCTTGATGTCCCCGATGAGCTCCACCAGCGCGTCCATGGCCACGTTGCGCATCTGATAGGTGCGGTCCTGAATCGTGAACACGCGCTCGCGCAGCTCTTCCTCCGGCCAGTTGTGACACACCTGGCACGCGTTGTTGATGTTGAGCAGCGGACTGCGCACGTGGTGGTCGCTGACCTTCAGGCCGCCTTGCCGCGTGTACGGCATGTGGCAGTCCGCGCACGCCACGCCCGAGCGCGCGTGAATGCCCTGGTTCCACATCTCGAACTCGGGGTGCTGGGCCTTGAGCACCGGCGCGCCGGTCTCCGCGTGGGTCCAGTCCTTGAATCCGTTGTCTTCGTAATACGCCAGAATCTGGTCCGCCTTGAGCCCCATCGTCCACGGATAGGTCAGGCGCTTCTCGCTGCCCTTGAAGTAGTACTCCACGTGGCACTGGCCGCACACGAACGACCGCATCTCCTGGTGCGTGGCGGACGCGTTCACGTCGTAGTTCTGCACGCCCTGCGACGCCTTGTACGCCTTGATGCCTTCAAGGAACCCCGGCCGCGTCACGCGCAGCTTCATCGTCAGCGGATCGTGGCAGTCGATGCAGCTCACCGGATGCGAGACCAACGTCCGCGCCTCCTTGTAGGGCATCTTGTTCATGGCCTCGAAACCGGCGATCAGGTTGCCGTTCCCCAGCCTCTTGTACGGCAGGTACACCGACGCGTGGCAGTGCATGCACGTGCCGGGCTGCGTCACCACCTGCTGCCGCTCGGTGAACGTCTGATCCTCCAGCATGAACGCGTGGCCGCGCTCTTCGCGGAAGTCCACCGCGAACGCATACCCGCTCCACATTGTCTTCAGCCGGGGATCGTCCTCAAGGCGTGACTGCGCCACGATCGATCGGGGGTCGGCGTTGGTCGGCGTCCGCTGCACGGCCTCGCTGCCGCCGAACCGGGTGCGCTCCTGATCGACGGTGCGCATGTACCCGTCGTACTGCGCCGGAAAATTCTTGCCCCACACGGCCGGGTCTTCAATCTCGTCGTTCAGCTCGACCACGCGGAAGAACGGATCGCGTGCTTCCTGCTTCCGCTCGACAATCGATACCAGCAGGGCCGTAATGCCCGCCGCGGCAATCGCCGCCGCGATCGCCGTCACAAAAATCAGTCGTGAGGATTTCATTGGGGATGTCCAATCTTTCCGTGGCACCTGACGCACCCGGTTGGCTCACCGTGCCCCGGGGACATGGTCTGCGTCAGGCCGGCATGACACTTCTGACACGAGGCTTCGGCCACGCGATGGTTGCGCGGCGTGATCTGGATGTTATCGGGAAAATTGCCGGTGGTGAAGTAGAACGAATGCCAGAACCCGTTGTTCGCCTTGGTGAGGTATTTGGGAATGAGTCCCTTCGGCGTGTGACAGTCGTTGCACACCGCCACGCTGCGGTGGCTCGACCGCCGCCACTGCGCGTAGTAGTCGTTCATGACATGGCAGTTCGCGCAGGCGGCCGGATCGTTGGTCAGATACGACGCGCCCTTTGCGTAGATGAACGTGTACCCGCCTACCCCCATCAGGAGGCCGGCGAGCACGCCGATGGCAATCGTCCAGCGAGCCACCTAACCGAGACGTTTGGCGACTTCGTTCCAGTTGACGACGTTCCACCAGGCGGCGAGGTAGTCCGGCCGGCGGTTCTGGTACTTGAGGTAGTACGCGTGTTCCCACACGTCCACGCCCATGATGGCGCGCTTGCCTTCCATCATCGGGTTGTCCTGGTTCGCGGTGCTCTCCACGGCCAGCGTGCCGTTCGCCTCCACGAGCCACGCCCAGCCGCTGCCGAACCGGGTGGCGCCGGCCTTCTGCATGAGGTCCTTGAACGCGTCAACGCTGCCGAAAGCGCCGTTGATGGCGTCCGCGAGCTTGCCCGCCGGCGCGCCGCCCTGCCCGGGGCCCATGATCTGCCAGAACATCGTGTGGTTCACGTGGCCGCCACCGTTGTTCCGCACCGCGGTCCGGATGTCCTCGGGCACCGCCGCGAGGTTCTTGATCAGGTCTTCCGCGCTCTTGCCTGCCAGCTCCGGATGCTTCTCGATCGCGGCGTTCAGGTTATTGACGTAGGCAGCGTGATGCTTGCCGTGGTGAATCTGCATGGTCTGCGCGTCGATGTGTGGTTCCAGCGCGTCAAACGCGTACGGAAGTGGTGCCAGTTCGTGTGCCATGGAATCTCCTTGTTGTGTTGATTCTTCATTATGCCGCATCGGGCGGCGTGATGACGTTGTAGAGCGTGTCGCGCTCCACGGGCAGCCGTCCCGCATTGCGAATCAGGGCGCGAATGCGCGTGGTCGTCAGGATCTCGGGTGTCCGCGCGCCGGCCATGTGGTAAATCTTCTCCTCCTGCACGGTGCCGTCCAGGTCATCCACGCCGTACCACAGCGACACCTGCGCCACATCCACGCCGGTCGCAATCCAGAACGCCTTGATGTGCGAGAAGTTGTCCAGCATCAGGCGCGACACCGCGTGCACGCGCAGCGTGTCGCTCGCCGAGGGCGCCGGCAGCTTCTCCATCTGGTTGTGGTCGGGGTGAAATGCCAGCGGGATGAACGCCTGGAACCCGCCGGTCTCGTCCTGCAGGGCCCGGGCGCGCATCATGTGATCCACGCGCTCCTCCATCGTCTCGATATGCCCGTAGAGCATCGTCACGTTGGAGCGCATGCCCAAGCGATGGGCGATGCGGTGAATCGACAGGTAGCGGTACGCGTCAGCCTTGTCGTGGCAGATCTTCCGGCGCACGCGCTCGGAGAACACCTCCGCGCCCCCGCCCGGCAGCGAGTCGAGGCCGGCCGCCATGAGATCGCGCAGCACCTGCTCGTCGGTCATGCCGTAGAGCTCGGAGAAAAAGGCAATCTCCACCGCGGTGAAACACTTCAAGTGGACGCCGGGGCGAATGGCCTTCAGGCCGCGCAGCAGGTCCAGGTAGTAGGAAAACGGCAGATCGGGGTGCAGGCCGTTGACGACGTGGACTTCGGTCAGCGGCTGATGCGCGCGCTGCCGCAGTTTGTCCAGCACCTGCTCGAGCGAGAGCGTGTAGGCCTCCGCGTCGCCTGGCTTGAGCCGGGAGAACGAGCAGAACAAACACGTGGCCACGCAGACGTTGGTGGCTTCCAGCCGCAGGTTGTAGTTGTAGAACGTGTGGCCGCCGTGGCGCTTTTCCCGCTCGCGGTTCGCCAGCCATCCCAAGGCGTGCAGATCGGGGCACGCAAACAGACGCACACCCTCGTCGAGACCAAGCCGTTCGCTAGCCTCGAGTTTGTCGGCGATATCGGTGAGCCCGAGGGAAGAAAGTCGTGCCTGCACGTGCCCTGCGCTATTCCACGCCCATGACCTGCAGACGCAGCGTCCGCGTCCGGGGGCCGTCAAGTTCCGCCACCAGCACCCGCTGCCACTGCCCCAGCACCAGTTCACCGCCGCTGATCTGCATGGTCTGACTGTGGCTCAGCATCAGCGCGCGCAAGTGCGCGCCGGCGTTCATGCGATCACAATCCGAGTGCTCGGGATCGTTGTGCAGCCACGGCGTGGCGGGATCAACGATGTGCTGCAGGAACTGCTCGATGTCTTCGCGGAGCGCCGGCTGGCTTTCGTTCACGAACACGCTGCACGTGGTGTGCTGCGAGGACAACGTGGCGATGCCCTCGCGCACGCCCATGGCCACCACGCGCGCCATGACCTCACCGGTCAGGTCCAGCACCTGCAAGGTCTTGACGGTGGCAATCGTCAGGGTTTCCGCTCTCACGTGGAACGGCCCCGAGACCAAGGTCACCGGGGCGACGGGTTCCGATCGGAGAGTGGCGTGTGAACTCCGGCTCATGACGTCCAAGCGACCATTTTGGCATGGTATAGTCAGGCAGACAACCGACGCTTGCCCGGCGGCCACTGGGAAGTGGGTGTAAATCCCACACGGTGACGCCACTGTCAGCGGGGAGTCAGCGATCTACCTGCCTGGGGGCCCGCAAGGGCACTTCAGCCGTCACTGGGTCACAAGTCCGGCACACGCCGGATGATCCGGGAAGACGCGAACGCTGGCGACGATCCGCAAGTCAGGATACCAGGTCCCTGGGCCCGTCCTTCCGCTGATGCTCTTTTTGCGGCATCAGCCCGGCGCGTATCACGCCGGAGAAGGAGCCCCCTGTGGCCCACGCACGTTCGTACGCTCCCAGCCGTTCTCCGTTCATCCTTCCGCTCATCGTGATCGGCTGCCTGCTGTGGCTGCCGGCCGCCGCTCTGGCGCAGACCCCGTTGCGCGGGCGCGTCGTGGACGCCACCGGTGCGCCGATCGCGCGCGTGCCGGTGGCGCTCATCGGCGCGAACAACACCACGATCGCGACCACGCTGACCGACGCCGCCGGCGCGTTTGTCTTCGACCGCGCGTGCGCCGGCTGCCGCGCGCGCGCCGCCCTGACCGGCTTCGCGGCCGCAGGCACGCCGATCGCCAGCGGCGTCGAGGCCACGTTGACCCTGGCGCCGGCGCCCGTGCGCGAATCCGTGGTGGTCACCGCCACCCGTGACGCCGCGCCCACCAGCCAGATCGGCGCCAGCGTCACGGTGTTTGACGCCGCGGCGCTCGAGCGTCGCGGCGACGCCCTGGTTGGCGACATTCTGCGGCAGGCGCCCGGCGCCGCCGTCGTCCAGAACGGCGGCCAGGGCAACGTGACGTCCCTGTTTGTCCGCGGCGGCGAGAACAGCTACACCAAGGTGCTGCTCGACGGCATCCCCCTGAACGAGCCGGGAGGCACGTTCAACTTCGGCGGACTGTCCGCGGGCCATCTCGATCGCATCGAGTTCGTGCGCGGTGCGCAGTCCGCGCTGTTTGGATCGGATGCGATGGCCGGCGTGGTGCACCTGGTGACCGCCCGCAGCCGCGCCGGCACGAACGGCCGCCACCGCCCGGCCGTCTCGGCGGAGTTTGGCGGCGGCGGATACGACACGATGCGCGGATCGGCCACCGTGTCCGGCGGCACGGCGCGCTGGGACTACTCCTTGCACGGCGGGCGCTACCAGACGGACAACCGCGCCGCCAACAATGCGTTTGACGCCACCACCTTTTCGCTGTCCGCCGGCGGCGCGCTGACCGAGGCGGTCACACTGCGCGTGGTAGGGCGATACGAAGACGGCCGCACGGGCACACCGGGACAGACGGCGTTCGGCCGCGCGGACCTGGACGCGTTCTTCACGCAGTCACACCTGGTGGGCGGCGCCACCGTTGAACACCAGATCACGCCGGCGCTCAAGCAGCGCCTCACGTATGCGCTGGCCACGTCGGAGCAGCGCTCGACGAACCTCCAGTTCGACGCGCCGTACACGCCGTCGTATCAGGGCCGGACCTCACCGTTCGAGTTCTACGACTTCACCTACGACACCGGCTCCAAGTTCCGGCGGCATCAGGCGGGTTATCAGGCGGACCTGCGGCTCACCCACGCGGGCACGCTTGCCGGCGCGGAGTTCCTGACGCTGGCCCTGGAGTGGGACGGCGAACGGGGCACGCTGATCGACCACCTCGCGCGCGCGTCCACGTCGCCGGGCCGGGACAACGCCGGCCTCACCCTGCAGCATCAGCACGTCAGCCGATGGGTGGCGCTGACCACCGGCGTGCGCGTGGAGCACAACGACGCCTTCGGCACGGCGGTGATGCCGCGCGTGTCCGCCGCGGTGTTCCTCCGCACCGGCAGCGGCCTGCTGGGCGCCACGACCCTCAAGGCCAACGCGGGCCGCGGCGTGAAGGAGCCCACGCTGCGCCAGTCGTTCAGCCTCTCGCCATTTGATCTGGGGAACCCCGACCTCAAAGCCGAGCGGTCACGCGCGCTCGACGCGGGCATCAAGCAGCGCCTGTTCCAGGACCGCGTGAGCCTTGAAGCCACCTGGTTCGACAACCGGTTTGACGAGCAGATTTCCACCCGCACCATCAGCTTCTCGCCGTATCAGGCGCAGTACTTCAACGTGGGACTGACCCGCGCGCGCGGCGCGGAGCTCATCGCGGAGATCGCGCCAACAGACGACCTCCGTCTCTCCGGCAGTTACACCTTCACCGACTCCGAGATCGTTGCCGCCTCGTCGGAATTCAGCGACGTGCTGGCGGCCGGACGCGGGGCACTGCGAAGGCCGCGGCACACAGGGCAGGTGCAGGCCGTATGGAGTCGAGGACCGTGGTCGATGGACATCGCGGGCACCTTCCAGGGCGAGCGGAGCGACAGCGACTTCTCGGCGCTCGTCCCCGCGCTGACCGCGGCGGACGGATACGCCCTCTGGCGGGCGCAGGCGCAGCTGCGCGTCACGCCCCACACGATGGCCTACGTCCGCGTGGAGAACCTGACCGACGTGGACTACATGGAACCGCTCGGCTACCCGGCCTGGCGGCGCACGGTGCACGCGGGCCTGCGCCTCCGCTTCTGACGGAACCGGAACCACGGACATGCTGCGCGCCATCGACCTCACCGTGAGCTTTGGCGCGCAGCCTGTCCTGGACCGCGTCTCGCTGGCCGTGCCGGCCGGATCGCTGGTCGGCATCCTCGGACCGAACGGGTCCGGCAAGACCACCTTGCTGCGCGTGCTCGCCGGCACGCTGGCGCCGGACGCGGGGCGCGTCACACTGGACGGCCGCGATCTCACCGGCCTGGATCGCCGGACGGTGGCGCGGCGGGTGGCCGTGGTGCCGCAGGATACCCACCTCGCGTTTGACTACTCGGTGCTGGAAGTGGCGCTGATGGGCCGGTATCCACACCTCGGTTCGTTTGAAATCGAAGGCCCCGCGGACTTCGCGGCCGCCAGGGACGCGCTCGACGCCACGGGCACGCTCGGCCTGGCCCAACGTGCCTACCAGACGCTGAGCGGCGGCGAAAAGCAGCGGGTCATCATCGCGTCCGCCCTGGCGCAGCTCGATCGCCGCAAATCTCCTGACGATCGATCATCGCCGCTCCTGCTGCTGGACGAACCCACGGCGTCGCTCGACCTGCGGTATCAGGTGGAGGTGGCCGCGTTGATCGACCGGCTCCATGACGACTCCGTCACGGCGGGCACCCCGCTCACCGTCGTGCTCACCACGCACGATCTGCACTTCGCGTCCGCGGTCTGCGACACGGTCATCCTCCTCGCTGATGGGCAGGTGGCGGCACACGGTGCGCCGGCAGAGGTCCTGACCGTCGAGGCGCTGGCGTCGGTGTATGGCATCTCGCGAGATCTCGCCGCGCCCCTGCTGTCACGGGTGCACGCATGACGTCTCCGTTGCGCCGGGGGCTGCCATGGCTGGCGGGCACGGCGCTCGTGGCCGTCCTCGCCGTGGCGCTGGCGCCGTTCATCGGCCAGACCCCGCTGAGTCTCGCGCGCGTGTTCTCTTTCTCGGTCCCGTTTGCCGAAAATATCGACGCGCAGATCTTTTTTCTGGCGCGCCTGCCCCGTTCGCTCGCGGCGGCGCTGGTCGGTGGCACGCTCGCGGCCGCCGGCGTAGTGTTCCAGGGACTGCTGCGCAATCCGCTCGCCACGCCGTATACGCTCGGCATTTCGGCCGGCGCGTCCTTTGGCGCGATGGCCGCGATTACGTTTGGCGCCCTTCTTCCCCTGGGTGTGCCTATGGGCGGCGTCGCCGGCGCCAGCCTGGCAGGGGCGTTGCTGGCGGTGCTGGTGGTCTACGCGCTCGCCAGTGCGCGCCACTCGGGTTTGTCCACGACGGTCCTGCTCCTGGCCGGCGTCACGATGAACTCGTTCTTCTCGGCGCTGATTCTCTTCGTGCAGTACCTCAGTGATTTCACCGAGACCTTCAGGGCGCTGCGGTGGCTCATGGGGGACCTCGATGTGGCGGGCTACCAGCCGATCCTGGGCGCGCTGCCGCTCATCGTGATCGCGCTGATTGGTTTCGCGTGGCTCGCGCGCCCCCTGAACGTGCTCAGCCTGGGCGCGGATGCCGCGGCCACCAGAGGCGTGGACGTCACGCGCGCGCAGCGCGTGGCGTTCTTTTCGGGCTCGCTCGCGACCGGCGCGGCGGTGTCCGTGGGCGGACCCATCGGGTTCGTGGGCATCATCGTGCCGCACCTGGTCAGACTCGTCGTGGGCGCCGACCATCGCCTGGTGCTGCCCGCGTCGTTCTTCTTCGGCGCGGCCTTCCTGGTGATTTGCGACGTGTTGTCGCGCACCGTCATGGCGCCGCTCGAGCTGCCCGTGGGCATCATCACGGCGCTCATCGGCGGGCCGTTCTTCTTGTGGATGCTCATCAGGAAACGAACACTATGAGGCGCGTCTTTCTTGCGATGATCTTGGCTGCGGGGACTATCGCCGCCCAGGCGACACCTGCGCGCATCGTCAGTCTGATTCCGGCCGTCACTGAAATGCTGTTTGCGATTGGCGCGGGCGATCAGGTGGTGGGCGTGTCCACGTTTGACACCTTTCCGGCAGAGGCGACAACGCGCACGAAGGTGGGCGGGCTGTTTGATCCCAACTTCGAGGCCATCCTGACGCTACGGCCGGACCTCGTCATCGTCTACGGCTCACAGGAGGAGCTCATCGGCCGGCTCGACCGCGTGACGATCCCGATGTTCTCGTACCGGCACGCCGGGCTCGCGGACATCACCGGCACCATTCGCGCGCTGGGCGTCCGGGTGGGCCGC
>JANLHE010000226.1 GCA_024653875.1 Acidobacteriota bacterium | reverse complement strand
CCGCGCTGCCGACGTCGCCGCCGGTGAGGCCGCGGACGCCGTCCGCGCCGAGTGGCACGCCGCCCGCGTCGGGAACGCGCACCTCCGCATCGAGACCCGGCGCTTCGTCCTCATCACCGAGGACGCCCCCTTCGCCGAGTAGCCGCCCACCGCTCCCACCCACCCCGTAGCCGCAAGGCACGGGGTCGTGGCGGTGAGAGGACCCTGCAACCCGCCTCCGCAGGAGAGACATCATGAGCCACACCCCGAACACCAACCCCTGGATCGCCATCCTCGGCAACCGCGACGCCGAGACCCTCATCGCCGAGTTCGGCCTCGTCGGCCCGCGCGCGGACGTCGACGAGTGGATCGGCGCCTGCGAGGCGGAGGCCCGCGCGCAGGGGCTGATCATCGACGACGAGACCGTCGAGCGCTTCCACGCGGAGGCGCTGGACGCGATCATGGCGGCGCTCGGCGAGTAGCCGCCCCCGGCCGGGGCCGGGTCGGTTGTCCCGACCCCGGCCCACCTTCCACCGCAGGAGCACCAGACATGCCCGACACCCTCCAGACCCGCGCCAAGCAGCTCGCCGCCGAACTCCGCGACGCCTGGATCCGCGCCGTCCTGCCGCTCGCGGACGGCCAGGTCACCGACGAGAGCGCCGCGCTCTTCCGGGCGTTGCAGACCGCCGACACCCTCGTGCGGGACGTCGGCCGCATCGCCTACGCCAGCCAGGTGACGCGGGGTGTCCGGTGACCGGCCGCCTCAGCGCCACCAGCTCCCGCCGCACCCGCGCCGTCGAGAGCTTCCGCACCGCTGCCGAGGCGATCGGCCCCGTCCACGCGGGGATGAGCGTCTTCGCCATCACCCGCGGACAATTTTCGATGATCGACGCGGTGCGCCACGTGATCCAGGCCTGCGCCCCGGCGACGATCTCGCTCTGGACGTGGACGATCGCCGACTACGAAGTGCAGGCGTTCACGTCGTTGATGCAGGCCGACATCGCGAGCGCGGAGCTCCTCATCGACAGCGGCGCGCGCATGAAAAACCACGCCCTGATCCAGGCATGGATCGATCGCTTCGGACCGGAGACGGTCCGCCACGTGCGGAATCATGCCAAGATCGCGATGGTGGAAGGGCGCGGGCTTCGGGTGCTGCTCCGGGGGTCAATGAACCTCAACTTCAACCCGCGCTTCGAGCAACTCGACGTGACCGAGGGTGGACCGGACTTCGACCTCGTCCGCAAGATCCAATCCGAGATCCCGATCCTGCCGATGTCCGCGAGCAACGCGGACGTGGTCAAGGCCTGCAAGCTCAACGACGCCTTCGAGGCCTCCCAACTCGCGCTCTTCCAGGGGCTCAAGACATGGGCGAAATGACACCGACCAGCCAGCCGACACCCGACCAAGCGATCCAAGAGGCCGTGCGCGTGCTGCGCGCGGCCAACCCCCGGATCTCGATGGCCGACGCCGTGACCTACGCCACCGCCTGGACGGAGTACGTCACCGCGGACGAGAACATCCGCGCGAACGGCACAGTCGTCGCGCACCCAAAGACCGGCGCGCCGATCACAAACCCGTACCTGCCCGTGAGGGCCGACGCGATGAAGCGCATGGCCAGTGTGCGGGGCATCAGCGCCGACGTGCTGTGGCAGCGCCGGAGCGGGCTGTGAGACCCGCCCTCGACTGGCTGCTCCAGGCCCTCGGCTTCGCGATCGTCG
>JANLHE010000225.1 GCA_024653875.1 Acidobacteriota bacterium | reverse complement strand
TCCGACCGCCACCCGCTCGAACACCGCGCGAGCCTCGAGCAGGCACGAGTAACACCCCTCGAGCACCCGGGTCTGCGCCACGGCCAGGCTGGCCTGGTCAGCCTTCTTGATTGGCGCCGATGCGCACCCGGCCGAAAGGAGCAGGATCACGAACCCCAGTTTCCGCATGACGCATTGGACACCAGATCGGGGTCCCGGGGTCCTGGGGTCCTGGGGTCCTACACGGCCAGTTCGGGGATCTCGGCCAAGGCGTCAAGTTTCGCCTTCAGATCCGCCACCAGGTCCCGCGGGTGTTCGATACCGGGGGAGAGGCGGATCAGGGTGTCGGACAACCCGAGCTCGGCGCGAGTCTCGGGCGGGATGGACGCGTGGGTCATCTTGCACGGCAGGCAGACCAGCGCCCGCACCCCGCCCAGGCTTTCGCCCAGGGCGAAGTAGGTCAGCGACGACACGAACGCCGAGGCCTCTTCAGGCGTCCCGTCCAGTTCGAACGACACCATGCCGCCGAAGCCGGTCATCTGGCGTTTTGCGACCTCGTGGCCGGGATGCGACGGCAGCCCCGGGTAGTACACCCGCTTCACCTTCGGGTGCTTCGTCAGCACGTCGGCAATCGCCGCCGCGTTCTGCGCGTGACGCTCCATGCGCAGTTCCAGGGTCTTGATGCCGCGCAGCGTCAGCCAGCAGTCGAAGGGACTCGGCACGCCGCCGAGCGCGTTCTGCAGGAACTTCACCGGCTCGAACACCGCCGCGTCCTTCGCAATCACCGCGCCCTGGATCACGTCCAGATGTCCGGCCAGGTACTTTGTCACGCTTTGAATCACGAGGTCGGCGCCCAGCGAGAGCGGCTGCTGGAAGTACGGCGTCGCAAACGTGTTGTCAACGACGACGATCGCGCCGGTATCGTGGGCGATCCGAGCGACCGCCTCAATGTCATAGACCAGCAACCGCGGATTCGTCGGCGACTCGAGCCACACCAGCGTCGGCTTGGCCGCCACCGCGCGCTCGAGCGCCGCCAGGTCACTGAAGTCCACGCGCTCGACGATCGCGCCGAGCGGCTCGAACACCTTGTGCAGCAGGCGGAACGTGCCGCCGTACACATCCACCGGCACCACGATCGCGTTGCCGGGTTTCAGGTACGCCTGCAGGATCGCGTTTTCCGCCGCCAGGCCCGATCCGAACACGGCACACTTGGTGCCGCCCTCCAAGTCCGCCAGCACCGTCTCGAGGCGCTGCCGCGTCGGGTTGGATGTCCGCGTGTAATCAAACCCGTGATGTTCGCCCGGGGCAATCTGCTGATACGTGGTTGTCTGAAAGAGCGGTGCGACGACTGCTCCCGTGTTGGGTTCCGACGGTTGTCCTGCGTGAATCGTGCGTGTGCCAAATTCCATTTTCTTGTACCTCAATAAAAGACGTCGGGTGTCTTTTCTGCCAGGCCTCAAAACCCGGCGTAGATTGTTGAAAGTGTTCGTTTTCGGCGAACGGGGACCGCGAAAAGACACCCGACGTCTTTTCGAAATTCATGCCACCCGGGTACCCAGGCTGTCGAAGCTACGGACGATGAGCGGCAAGTGGGCGCGGCGGGCGTGATCGATCGCCTGCCGCTGAACGAGGGGACAGCCGTTATCGGCCATCTCCAGGGCTGTGGTGTAGTCGAGCGCGTCGATCAACGCGGCATCGGGCGTGGTGTGCGGGTCGGACGTGAAGTACCCGGGCACGTCCTTGATGAGTTCGCAGCGCGA
>JANLHE010000224.1 GCA_024653875.1 Acidobacteriota bacterium | reverse complement strand
GGGTGGCAGTGGCAACCCAACCAGCCAGAGTACGAGCAGATGATTCTTGGCGTGTACGCCACGCTCGGCGTATTCATGGTGCTTGCGTCTCGCAATCCGACAGAGCACCGCAGCCTGATTCTCTTCGCCGCGTGGTCGAGTATCGTGCATGCCGGGATCATGGCTGTACAAGCCCTGCGCGATTCGTCGGAGACGGGCCACTGGCTGGGCGACATTCCCGTTCTTGCCGCCGTCGGCGTCATCCTTTTCGTGTTGGCGCCGAAGGGCGCTTCTGCCAGGGATGCGGCATAACAAGCAATCGCTGCTGCCGGCGCGTGGGATGTCGGCAGCGGCTCGCGCGCTGCACGTCCGAACGCGGTCCGAAAATCACGAATCACCAATCACAATTCACCAATCACAAATTCCTAGTGTTTTGCGCGCAGCGCAACTTGTACTCTTGCGTCGTTGAAGCACGCGCCGCCGGCGAGGTCCGTGAGGGTGTCCGGGACCAGCGCGTTTGAGGTGGCGCCGTTTTCGGTGCTGCGTGCCCAGAGACCTTTGGGCATCGAGACCACGCCCGGAGGCACTTCGGGCGTGATGTCCACGCTGCACCACACGTCGCCCAGCGCGTTGAAGACCCGCACGGCGTCGTGGTCCTCGATCGCGCGCGGCCGCGCGTCATCGGGGTGCATCTTCAACGCGACGATGCCCGGGCGGAACTCGCCGAGCGTGGATGAGATCGTGTACGCGCTTGCGGGGGAGATGAGCGTCAGCGGGTACGCGGCCGTGGCCGGATCCGGCTGGTAGGTGTACAGTCCGGCGGTGCTCGGCAGGTCCTCCGGGTAGAGGTGGACCTTGGCGTCGACGGTCCTTGGCAGCACATCCACGAACTGAATCGGCGCGCCGTTGGCCGGGCCCGTCGCCACGCCGCCATCGCGCAGGACGCTTGAGATCGCCTCGGGGAGGCCGGCGGTGACCTCGAGCAGCGCCTCCGTCTGGCCGAGCGCGTCTTCTTCGTGCGCGGCATCGCGCAGGCCGAGGCGGACCGCAAGGTCGCGGAACACCTCATGGTTGGGACGCGCTTCACCCACCGGTTCAATGACCGGTTGCACGAGGTGATAGTGGTAGGCGCCGTACCCGCGGGCCATGTCGTAGTGCTCGAGGAACGTGGTGGCCGGCAACACGACGTCGGCGTACTTCGCGGTGTCGGTCATGGTCTGTTCGAAGACCACGGTGAAGAGATCCTCGCGCTCGAGCCCGCGCCGGACGCGATTCTGATCGGGCATCGTGGCGAGCGGGTTGCAGTTGTAGGCGAACAGGACCGACACCGGCGGCGCATCGAACTCCGTCAGCGCGCGTCCCAGCTGGTTCATGTTGACCACGCGCGTGCCGGGCACGGGACAGTTGATCCAGCGCTCGGCCTCCTGGCCGTATGCCGACGAGTTGCTCATCGTGTACCCGCCCCCGCGCACGCCGAACTTGCCGGCCACGGCCGGCAACGCGAGGATCGCCATCGTGGCCGCGCCGCCGTTGCGGTTCCGCTCCTGGCCCCATCCACAACGAATGACGGCCGGCGACGCGTCCGCGTACCAGCGCGCCACCATGCGCAACTGGTCTTCAGCGACGCGGGCTGTCGCCGCGGCGCGCGCAAACGTCCATGGCCGGGCGGCGGCGCGCAATGCGTCCACGCCGCTCGCGTGCCGGTCGAGGAACGCCATGTCGGCTTGTCCCTGTTCGAAGAGCTCCCGGATCAGCGCCAGCGCGAGGACGACGTCGGTGCCGGGCGCGACAGGCAGGTGGAGGTCGGCGGTCCGCGCCAGCGGCGTGCGCCGCGGGTCGATCACCACCAGCCGCGCGCCGCGCGTCTGGGCCTCCTTGATGTGCGCCATCAGGTGGATGCCGGACGCCGGCGGGTTGGCGCCCCAGACGATGATGAGGTCGGCGTGGGCGTAGTC
>JANLHE010000222.1 GCA_024653875.1 Acidobacteriota bacterium | reverse complement strand
TGGCTGGGCGGGTCCCCGGTGCTCGTGTTCAACCTGCTGCTTATCGCGGGACTGGCGGCCACGGGACTGTCGGGCTGGTGGGTGGTCACGCGGTGGACGGGATCCACGCGCGCGGGGCTGGTGGCCGGCGCCCTCCTCGCGTTCAATCCGCACCTGCTGACGCGATTGCCGCACCTGCAGGCGGCGCACGCGTGGGGACTGCTCCTCGCGTGTTACTTCGCGGACCAGGCCTTGCGACAACGGGGACGCTGGTGGCCGCTCGTGATCATCTGGCCGCTGGTGGCCGCCACCTCCCTGCACTGGCTCCTGTTCGCCGCCGGCGCGGTCGTGTTGCTGACGCTGACCACGGGACGGACGCTGGGCGGGGTGACACGACTGGCCGTCGCCACGGCGGGAGGCGCGGTGCTGGCCCTGCCCGTGTTGTGGCCGCACCTCACGAATGGCGTGCGACGGCCGTTGGCGCAGGTCGCTGACTTCTCCGCCACGCCGGCCGGGTACCTGACCTCGATGAGCCGCATGCACCATGACTGGACGGCGCGGTTCTTCACCACGGACATCAACGTCTTTTTCCCGGGCATCGTGGCGCTCCTGCTGGCGGCCATCGGCATCGTCTCGTCCCGGGCTAAAGCCCGGGACCTCCATTACGCAGCCTTGGGACCTCAGGACCCCAGGACCTCGGGACTCCGGGACCTCGTGCCTTGGCTCCTGGGACTGGCGGCCACGGGCGTGGTGCTGTCGCTGGGCACGGCCACGCCAATCTACGCCTGGCTGTACGAGGTGCTGACGCCGCTGCAGGGGATTCGTGCCGCGGCCCGTTTCGGTTTCTTGTATGTGCTGGCGGTGGCGGTGCTGGCGGGCTTCGGGGTCGCGTGGCTGGAGCGGCGCGTGCGGCTGGCCATGGTCCCCTGGCTCATCACGGCGTGCGTGGCCGCCGTGACGCTCGAGAATGTCATGGCGCCGATCCGGACCACGCCCTACCAGGGGGCCCCGGCGGTGTATTCGCTGCTGGCCGAGGCGAAGGCCCCCGTCCTGCTGGCGGAGTTTCCGTTCTGGCCCCCGGATGCCATGTTTGAAAACGGCGAATACGTCCTCAATGCCGCCAGCCACTGGCAGCCGATCGTGAACGGGTACAGCGGGGCCACCCCGATGTCCTACCGCGAGCGGGCCACCACCCTCTGGTTCTTTCCGGACCAGGAGGCCGTGGATACCCTGTTCCGTCTGGGCGCCACGCATGCCATGGTGCATCTGGAACGGTTTGGCGCCGACGCGCCCGCGGTGGTCCGCGTCCTGGAGCGCCAGCCGGCGCTCCGGCTGGTGGCGGCGGACCGCGACGGCCACCGCCTGTATCGCCTGATTCGGGAATAATCAGGACGTGCCGAGGGTCTTACTGGGTGTAGCGCTCCGACGCCGCCGGGGGACTGTCCATGGATGCTGACCTCGAACTCGTCGGCAAGGCCCGCGACGGCGATATGGAGGCGTTCGAGGCCCTGGTGCAGCGCCATCAGCATCGGCTGGTGCATTTTGCGCGGCTGATGGTGTCGAACCCTGCCGACGCCGAGGATGTGGCGCAGGAGACCCTGCTGCGGGCGTATCGGGCGCTGGGACAGTTCCGGGGCCAGAGCGCGTTCAGGACGTGGCTCTACCAGATCGCCACCAACGTGGCCCGGACGCACCTGGCGAAACGTCGCGATCGGCATGAAGTGCAGGAACCGGAAGGAGCGGAGGGCACGACCGGGGATCCCGGCCGCGAGCGTGCGAGCGGCGAAGATGTGGAGCAGCGGGTCATCGCGCACGACCAGCTGCGACGGGCGCTCGCGGACCTGCCCGGCGACTGGCGGGAGGCCGTCGTGCTGCGGGACATCGAGGGCCTGGACTACAAGGAAATCGCGGCGCTGCTCGGCATTCCGATGGGCACGGTGGAATCGAGGATTTTCAGGGGACGGCAACGTCTCAAGGCGACGCTGAAGGGAGCCACTCATGACTGACAACTGCGCGGCGTTCACCTCTCTGCTGGTGCGGGTGGCCGACGGCACCGCGTCGGCGCAGGAACAGTCGCGGCTCGACGCGCACATCGCGACCTGCGCCTCGTGCGCCGCCGCGCTTGACGATCAGCGCGGCGTCCACGCGTGGCTGCGGGCACAGCCCGTCACCGGCGCGTCGTGGGGATTCGACACACGGGTCATGGCGTCCATTCGCGCCGAGGCCGAGGGCCACCCCGGCAGCTGGCTGGACAGCCTGGACTTCCGTCGATGGACATGGCGTCTCGTCCCGGTGGCCGCCGCGCTCGTGCTGGCGGTCGTCAGCGTGACCGGTCCCGACGCGGCCGTCCAGCTCGAGACCGCGCCCACGGTGGACAGCACCACCGCCACCGACGCATGGCCTGTGTCGTCGGCGCTGTGGTCCGACACCGTCTCGGAATCGTCGCTGCTGTCGCTGATGCTCAGCGCCAACGCCGATGACACCCTGGCCATGCACAGGAAGGATCAGTGACCATGACCGGCCTCGCCCGCCCGACGCCCCGCGTGTGGATCGCCACGTTCATCGGCCTTGTCTTCAGCATCGGCGTGCTGACGGGCGTGGTGGTGGAACGGGTCTGGCTCCGCCAGACGGTGGTGCGGGGTCCGGGGGGCCAGATTCGTGGAAGCGGCCCCGGCGGTCCCGGCCGAAATGGTGGTGGTCCCGGGCGCGGCGCCGGCGCCGGCCGCGGCGGTCCGGTGTTTGGTCCGCCACCGCAGCAGTACGTCGCCGATCTCTCGAACGAAGTGCAACTCACGGAGAGCCAGCGCGCCGACATTCTGGCGTTGCTCGAAGCACAGGAAGGGCGGCTCCGCACGCTGCAGGATGAGGCGCGCAAGGTGTTCCTTGCGGAACAGGACGCGCTGCACGACAAGATCGCCGCGCTGCTGACCCCGGACCAGGCCGCCGCCTTCCGTGCCTGGGTCGCGACACGCACGGGACGGGGAGGACGAGGGCAGGGGAGATAGCCAGCAATTGGGTTATTGGGTTATTGGTTATTGAGCTATTTTGGTAAGCTACTCGTTCACCCTGTGGTGGGTGTAGCTCAATGGTAGAGCACCGGTCTGTGGCGCCGGACGTTGCGGGTTCAATTCCCGTCATCCACCCCATCCCTTCCCCTCGCGGGCCGCACACTCGGCAATCGAGCCTATAATCTGCCTATAATTTGAACGTGCAGCCGCCCTCCTCGCCGTCGGCACCCGATGAGCCGCTTTACGAAGCGTTCTTCGGCCTGCGTGAGCAGCCGTTTGCGCTGACCACGGATCCCCGGTTCCTGTTCATGAGCGACGGGCACCGGCGGGCCTACGAGGAACTGCTGATCGGCCTGCGCCGGCGCGAAGGCCTGCTGCTTCTCACCGGCGAGACGGGGATGGGCAAAACCACCCTGTGCCGCGCGATGATCGAAGCGCTGGGCCACCGGACGTTCTCCGCGCTCATCCTGAATCCGTACATGTCCGACGCCGAGGTCCTGCGGGTGATCCTGCGCGACTTCGGCCTGGTCTCACGCGACGAGATCCGCAAGGGCGCGTTTGCCAAGGCCGACATGCCCCAGTTGCTCGACACGCTCGAGGGTTTCCTTCGCTCGCTGTTGCCGCTCAATTCCTACGCGGTCGTCATCATCGACGAGGCCCAGAGCCTGGCGCCCAAGGTGCTCGACCAGATCCGCGTGCTCGGCGCGTACGAGCAGGATGGCCAGCGTCTGCTGCAGATCATCATGGTGGGACAGCCCCTGTTGCTCCACACGCTGCGCAGCGACGCCTTGCAGGCGCTTGATGCGCGCGTCACGCGCCGCGCCGCGCTCGGCGCGTTGTCTCCGGCCGAGGTGGATGCCTACATCCAGCACCGGCTGGCCGTGGCGGGCGGGCGCGACACCGTGGGATTTCCCGCCGAGAGCGTCAACGCCATCGCCGAACTGACGCAGGGCGTCCCCCGCCGCATCAACATCCTGTGCGATCGCGCCCTCGAAGAGGGACGCGTCGCCGGCACCAACCTGATCAGCGTCCCCATGATCCGGCGCGCCGCCAAGGCCGCGGCCGGCCACGCGGACGCGGAACCGCCCGCGCCTGCCGAACGCGATCGTCACATCGCCGCCGACATCCCGTTGCAGTTGGAGGAGGGCCTTGAGCCCGCCGGCGATCACGGCCTGACGTTCGGGCACGCGGCGGAAGCGACGCCGCGATCCAGCCGTCTCTGGTGGGCGGCGGCGCTGATCGTGCTCGCGCTGGCGGCCACCGGCAGTTACTTCGCGTGGACCACGATGCAGACCGCGCCGGCCTCGACCCCGGATCTGCCTGCCGCGCCACCCGTGGACATCCGGTTGCCCGATCCTCGTCCACTCCCGACCGACGACGAGGTGCGGTACATCATGAAGGAAATCGACAAGACGAATCGCGGGCTCAGGGAGCCGACGGGCGCCACAACAGGCCCACCACCTGCACGCTGATCCCGCCGCGCCTGGGCGCAATCGCCAGGGTCTCCAGCGGATCCGCCGCGGTCATCGACGTATCCACCGCCGCAACCGCCGCCGCCACCTCGCCCTCCAGGTCCGTCACCGCCTGCCGCGCGGCCGCCAGATTCTGCGTGGCGCGCGCGACGTCTCCCGCTTCCTTGGATCCGCGCGCCCACCCCTTCGCGGCGGTGGACGCCTTGCCTATGGTGCCCGCGGTGAGGCCCCCGCGGCGGCCGAAGAGGGCGCCAAGCACCGCCGACCCCACCGTGCTGGCGGCCGACAACCCCGTCTGCACCTTGTGCTGTGACACGTCCTGCTGCTCTTTACCCAGTGCCATCTCCATTTTGCGCACCCGCTCGGTGGCGGCCCTGAGCTTCGACGCGTACTTCGCGCGGATCTTGTCCACCGCGCCATCGCGGGACTCCCGGGCTGCCGACGCGAGGCGGATCCGGAACGCGCGCTCGTCTTCCCCGGGCGCGGAGATCAGGCCAAGGCCCGCATGCCGCAACAACTGGAGGCGCTGCGTGCGTCCCACCCAGCGATCCAGGTCCTTCGCCCACTTCGCGAACATCTTCACCTGCTGCGCCTGCGGCGGCAGCGCCGCGAACGTCCCCGCATCGGGCGGATCGGTCGCCAGATGCTGCGGCAGCCGATCCGTGGGCGCGCCGGCATCCCAGCCCACCACGACCGCGTCGGGCGCCAGCGGCACCACGACGGCGATCGCCTTGGTCTCGTCAATCCGCCGCTTCGCATCGGAAAACGCGACCTGCGCCGCGCCGTACATGAACGGCGTCCAGACGCTGGCAGGTCCGCCGCCTTCGTCGAAGAACTGCGGAATGTCCGGCGGCAGCAGCGGGCGCGCCGCCGCAGCATCTGCGGCCGGCGGTTCGTGTGCCTGGAGGGCACGGGTTTCAACCCGTGCCTCTGCGTCGCGGGCTGAAGCCCGCGACCTCCGTACGTCGTCAGCCCCGGCCGAACGCAGCCGCTTCAAATCGTCGCGCGTCATCGGCCCGCGCAGATACGAGAGACACCAGCGCGACTCGATTTCCACGGGCGCCTTCGCGTGCACGTTGTGGACGAGGAAGCGGCGCTTGCCCAGACCCGCGATCGCGGCTTCGGCCGACGCGCGATCCAGCGCGCCGCCCGCCGCGCCCTCAAGGCCATCGAGCAGCCTGGCGCGATCGCGATCGGTTTGCAGGCGGCCGATCAACCACGTACCCGCGTTGGACAACGCCTTGTAGTCGAGATCCACGGGATTCTGCGTGGCCAGACAGACACCCACGCCGAACGCGCGCGCCTGTTTGAACAGCGTCAGGAGCGGTCCCTTGGACGCCGGGTTGGCCACCGGCGG
>JANLHE010000221.1 GCA_024653875.1 Acidobacteriota bacterium | reverse complement strand
TTCAACCTCTCGACGCCCGACAAGAACATGGGCAAGTCCGCTGTCGAAGGCTGGATCTCGCTCGAGGCGGCCACCGGCATCTTCAAGGGCGCGGGCCTCAACTTCGACGAGTTGAAGGCCAGGGCGGCCACCCGCGACTTTACGCCGGTGCCGCTCAAGGCCACCGCGTCGGTCACGCTCACGCAGCAGATTCGCACGCTTGACTCGCAGAACGTGGTCGCCAAAATCACCGGCAGTGACTCCGCCCTCAACAGCGAGTACGTCGTCTATACCGCGCACTGGGATCACCTGGGCGTCGGCGAACCCGGTCCGGACGGCGACACGATCTACAACGGCGCGATGGACAACGCCAGCGGCACCGCCACCGTGCTGGAGATCGCGCGCGCGTACAAGGCGCTGCCCACTGCCCCCAAGCGCACGGTGGTCTTTCTGGCGGTCACGGCCGAGGAGCAGGGGCTCCTGGGCTCCGAGTACTACGCGCGCTTCCCGCTCTACCCTCTCGACCGCACGCTGGCCAACGTCAACGTGGACGGCATGAACATGTGGGGCCGCACCAGCGACGCCACGGTCATCGGGATGGGCGCATCCGATCTGGACGACTACCTGGCGGCGGCCGCGAAGGAACAGAACCGGATGCTCCTGCCGGATCCGGAATCAGAGAAGGGCTTCTATTACCGCTCCGACCACTTCAACTTCGCCAAGGTCGGGGTCCCCGCGCTCTACATCGACGATGGGACGACGTTCATCGACAAGCCGGCCGGGTATGGCAAACAGAAGCGCGACGACTTCACACGGCTGGATTACCACAAGCCATCGGACAACGTGAAGGCCGATTGGGATCTGAGCGGACTCGCCGAGGACGGCAAGCTGCTCTTTGCCGTCGGCTACCGCGTCGCGATGGCGGCGACCTATCCGGAGTGGAAGGCCGGCAACGAGTTCAAGGCCGTGCGCGACAAGATGCTGAAGCGCTGATCGCAGATTCGGATTCACGTAGGGCGTGGCTTCAGCCGCGCCGCATGACCCACGTCGTCATCGCGCGCTGGTCCTGCACGATGGTCGTCTTGAGCGGATCGAGGAGCTGGCCGCCGAGCCTGCTGGTCAGCGCCATCAGTTGCGATTCATCGACGAGGTAGCGATCGCTGCCGTCGGGCAGCGAGAACCGCCTTCCCTTGATGCGCTGGACGCGCGACTCCATGCCGATGGACGAGGCCAGGCGGGCGAAGAACAGGCCGCCCGGCCGCAGCACGCGCCACAGTTCATTCACCATGCTCTCGAAATGCGCGTCGTCATCCGCAAAGTGGAGGACGGCGTTGCAGATGACGACGTCGAAGGCGTTGTCGTCGAACGTCAGCTTGGTGAGCGGTTCCACGCGGAAGCGCGAATCGTCAGGGGTGCCCCCGCATTCGAGCGCGAGTTCACGCAGGTCCGCCACGGCCTCGGCGCTGATGTCGGCGACAGACACGTGGACGCCCTGCATCAGCAGGTAGTACGCGTTCCGTCCGGAGCCACACCCGGCGTCAAAGACCTTGTCAGTCGCCTTGATCCGGCCCTTCAGCAACTGGTCGAACAGGTATATATCGATGTTTCCGAACTCGGCCTGCAGATCGCGCATGGGGGTATTGTAAGGACCTCAGAGGTCGATTCGAATGTGCTTGCCGAATCGACCTCTGAGGTCCTTACAATGCCCCCATGCTGAGACGAACCCTCGCCCTCGCGACACTGACCCTGGCCGCCGCCCTACCGTTGACCGCCCAGCAGGCCGGTGCTCCCCCGCCTGCCCAGCAGGCGCAGGGTGGGCGAGGCCGCGGCGGCGCGCCGCAGCCGTTTGACGAGGCCCGCGCGCGGCAGCTCTACGTGAGCAACAAGTTCGAGGACCACGCCAAGCCGAACTTCGAGAACGCGGTGAAGGCCAAGGCCGCGGAGGACGCGCGGTATGCCGACGCCTGCAAGGGCGTCATGGAGTGCACCAAGATCACCTACCGCAGCAGCGTGGGAGACATGGACATCCCCGCGTACCTGTTCCAGCCGCTTGACAAGGGCGGCCCGCGCAGCCGCGCCGCGATGATCTGGGTCCACGGCGGCGTCCACGGCAACTGGTCGATTTCCTACTTCCCCTTCGTGCGCGAAGCGATCGCGCGCGGCTATGTGATCATCGCGCCCGAGTACCGCGGCAGCACCGGGTACGGCGAGGCACATCACCTGGCCATCGACTACGGCGGCTACGAGATTGACGACGTGCTGAGTGCGGCCGATTACCTGAAGTCGCTGCCGCACGTGAACCCTGAACGGCTCGGCATCATGGGCTGGAGCCACGGCGGGTTCATCTCGCTGCACTCGGTGTTCCGCGCGACGCACCCGTTCAAGGCGGCGGTGGCGATGGTGCCGGTGACGAACCTCTTCTTTCGCCTCTCCTACAAGGGCCCCGGCTACCAGCGCGGCTTCGCGACGCAGCAGCGCATTCTGGGCCTGCCGTTCGAAAAGCGCGAGATCTACAAGGAGCGCTCACCGGTGTATCACGTGGACAAATTGCAGGTGCCGCTGCTGGTGCATGTGGCTACCAATGACCAGGACGTGAACTTCGAGGAAGCCGAGCAGATCATCGACGCCCTGCGCTCCAGGAAGCCGGCGCTGTCGGAGACCAAGGTCTACGTGAATCCGACGCCAGGTCCCGCCAGCGTCGGCCACACCTTCAACCGGCGCACCAACACCACCACGCTGCAGCGCGACGATTC
>JANLHE010000219.1 GCA_024653875.1 Acidobacteriota bacterium | reverse complement strand
CCACCTTGATTGCGCGCACAAGGTAGCGGCCTGTTGGCACCCCGTCGAACCTGAAGCGTCCCTCCCGATCGGTGACCGCCAACCGCTCTCCCTGGCCGTCACTCGCATCGATGATTACCAGAACGCGGGCCACCGGCGTGACCGTGCTGGCTGCATTCACAACCACTCGTCCCGAGAGGGACCCTCCCGGCGCGGGTGTCTGCGCGGACAGCCACGAGCCGCCCATCAGCAGTACAAGTGCCAGGGTGCGGGTCATCGCGCCCTCCGAATCGTCAGCGCCTGCGTCTTGCTGTCACCGGGCGCGATGGTCACTCGTGTGCCAAGCGGTGCGTACGCCACCGCGAAATCCGCATCAACCGTCATGGGGCTGATCAGAGTCTGCGGATGCACATCTGGAGGGGCCGCCACGATGACGTAGTCGCCCGGCAGGTCGACGGTCATCTGGAAGGAACCGTCCGCCGCGATCGGAACGACCTTGGTTCGCTGGACCGCCATGCCCGCGGCGATCCACGCTTTGACGCTCACGGGCATCAGCACCACGCTGCCGTCGCTGGCGGCGCTGCCAGATTCGTCCACCACGGTTCCCGCAATCGCCATCGTCTTGTCGGTGAACGTCACGACGATGTCGGGGACGTTGGCGTTGGTGATGGTCAATACGCCGGTCGTCAAGTTGGCGTCGTCCGAGCGCGCACCGGCGACGCGCCACTCGCGGGCGAGGCTTTCGCCCAGCACATGGTAGCGACCGGGAGGAACGTCCCGGATCTCGAAGGTACCCTCCGGTGTCATGC
Source organism: Acidobacteriota bacterium (assembly GCA_024653875.1). Lineage (GTDB taxonomy): Bacteria > Acidobacteriota > Vicinamibacteria > Vicinamibacterales > SCN-69-37 > SYFT01. The sequence continues at coordinate 7,009 of JANLHE010000219.1, read as the reverse complement.
GGCCTTCGACACGCGCCGACGTCTGCACGTTCCAGAGGGCGACGCCAATGAGTTTCGCCTGTTCCTGCGCCGGTGGTGGGATGTTCCCGCTGAAGACGATTCGCCCGGACAACGACGCACGCGGCTCCATCGTCACAGTGATGCCATCGACGTGTGCCGTGCCGACCGTGATCGGCACTTGCGCGTGAACAGCGGGCGGCGGGTTTGCGGGGGGTTCGATCTTGTCGCCCGTCATGCTCGAGAGCATGCGCGCGGTGGTTGCGCTGATTGGAGCCCGATAGGCATCGATCACGTAATTGCCGGGCGGGACGCCGAGCAGGACAAAACGTCCCTGGTCGTCAGCGGTGCCGCTTGGCGCGCGCCGTGTGGGCAGCAACGATGTGCTGTCAGTGGAGTGCGGCAGCAGCCGGACGGCGTTGCGGGCGGCGGGACCGTCTGGACCCAGCAACACCCCGGATACCCGCACACCCGGTACCAGCGGTACGGCGAAGTCGACGCCGTGGCGATCCACACCTGGGGCGAGTGGGATCAGCGCAGCGGCCGTGACATCAGTCACGCCAGGGTAGTAGGTCGGAGGGTGCAACAGCAGTGTGCCATCCGGCCCCGGCAACGGCTGGGGACTTCCACTCCCCACTGACGCCTGCCACCCGTCCACCTCAACACCGCTGCGTTCGATCTGTATCCCGCCAGACTCCCAGCCTTCAGCGGTGAGGCCGATTCCGGGTCTGCCGCCTGGACCCGCTGCCGCGCGCGCCTGAAGGGCGTTCCGTACGGTGGCGACCGGGTTTGTCTGTGTGGAGCCCAACACCGCGACGGCGTAGGTTCCCGGGGACAGGCCCGACAGACGGAAGCGGCCCTGTTCGTCCGTGGCTTCGCCTCCACTGAAGGTCAACTCGGGCTGTCCGCTGGTCATCGTGCGCCGCAGGGCATGGACCCACACACCCACGAGCGGATCGCCGAGGTCGTCCCGCGCCACTCCTGAGATCGTCGAGAGCCGCCACATCCGCACCACAAGATCCGTGAGGCGTGCGCCACCGGCCACGTCCACGGGCTGCGACGGCCCTGCGATCCGCATCTGGCCAACCGCACCCGCGGAATAGCCAGCCAGCGTCGAGGTGACGATGAACTTGCCTGCGGGGACATCTCTGAAGACAAACCGGCCCTCGGCGCTACTCACTGCCGACGCGCGTCGGACGTTGGTCGCCGGACCGCCGGCCCGGCCCGGCGGGTTCACCAGCGACAACGTGACGACGACTCCGCCCAGTGGCCGCTTCGTTGTCTCGTCAATCACCTGCCCTGCGAGCACGGCCGTGCCGGCCAGCGCCAGTTGAGCCGGTGGTTGCCGTGAATACGCCGGCACGCCGGCGGCCAGCCCAATGAGGGCTGCCGCAGCCAAAGCCGCTGCATCTATGCGCATGATGGGCAGTCTACGACGGTTTGGTTTCCCCCGGTCGGACCCAGGACCCAGGACCCAGGACTACTGGACCCGTCCCAGCCACTCCAGCGGCGCGAGCGTGAACCACGGCACGTAGGTGACGAGGAGCACGCCGATGGCGAGGATGATGATCATCGGAATGGTTGCCCACATCACCTCCAGCACGGGCTTCTTGAAGCGGACCGACGCCAGCAGCAGGTTCAGGCCCAATGGAGGATGCAGGTACCCCAGTTCGAGATTCGCGACGAAGATGACACCCAGGTGGACAGGGTGGATGCCGTACGCGGCCGCCACGCCGGAAATCAGGGGCACCACCACGACGATGGCCGAGAAGATGTCCATCAGGCTTCCCACCACCAGCAGGAAGACATTGAGCGCCAGCAGGAACATCAGCGGTGACTGCACGTGCGTGGTGGTCCACCCGATCAGGGCATCAGGCACCTGCGCGTTGACCATGTAGTTGGTGAGTCCGACCGCGACCGCCAGGATGACCAGGACGCCGCCGACCAGCCCCACCGAGTCCGCCGTCACGCGCACCACGTCGCGCATGGCCGGCAGGTCGCGATGGACGAAGCGCTGCATGATGAAGGCGTAGAGCGCCGCCAGGGCCGCCGACTCCACGGGCGTGGCGTAGCCGCCCAGAAGGGAGACCATCACCACGACTGGCAGCCCGATTTCCCACTTCGCGTTCCACATTGACGCGGCGGCTTCACGGACCAGAAACGGGGTGCGCGCGGCCTTGGTCCTGATCGCCTCGCGAACGCTGTACGCCGCGAGCATGCCGAGCATCAGCATGCCCGGCAACAGGCCGCCGATGAACAGGTCCTCCATCGCGATGTTCGCAATAATGGAGTAAAGAATCAGCGGCAGCGACATGGGGAACAGAAGTCCCAGTGAGCCGGACGCCGTCAGGAGGCCGATCGAGAAGCGCTCCCGGTACCCCTCTTTGAGCATGGCGGGCAACAGCAATCCACCCAGGGCCAGAATGGTGACGCCGGAGCCGCCGGTCAACAGCGTGAAGAACGCGCAGAGCGCGATGCAGGCCACGGCCGTGCCGCCGGGCATCCATCCCGCCAGGGCGCGGAACATCCGCAACAGGCGCTCGGACGACCGGCCTTCCGCCAGGAGGTATCCGGCGAGCGTGAACAGCGGAATCGTCGCCAGGCCGGCCGATCCCGTCAGTTCCTGGTAGGCGGTGATCATCAGGACCGTCGGTTTGCTGCCTTGCGCCATGAACAGCACGGCCGCGGCGCCACCCAACAGCACGAAGATCGGCGCGCCCAGGATGGCCGCGAAAATCACGAGCCCGAGCCACGGCAGGACCGGCTGCCCATCGAGCAGCTCCGGGTGCGTGGCCAGCCAATAGCCCGCCACCGGACCGATGAGCGCAATCGCGCGCAGGATCCGGTTGGTGGAGGCGTTCCACACCAGCCGCAACGCGATCAGCGCGAACCCGAACGGCAGCACCAGGTCAGCCACCCACACGGGAACGCCGGCCGCGATCTCCGAGGCGTCCATGCGGTCGATCTTCACGAGGTTCAGTCCGCCGACGGCGAAGAGGGCCGACACCGCGGACCCGACCACCGCGGCGATGAACTTGGCCGCGTGCGCGGTCCGGCTGTGCGCGAGGAACTCGCCCGTCGCCAACGTGAGCAGCTTGCCGTCGCGCGCGGCAATCGCCGCGCCCAGCATGCCGACCCACATCGTGAGGTGCTGGGCAAACGGCGCCGCCCCGGGAATGCCCGTGGCGAACCACTTGCGCAGCACGATCTCCCCCAGGGGCAGGACGATGATGCCCGCCATCGCGAGGAGGGCGACGGAGTTCTCGATCCGGACCGCCGTCTGCTTCACTTACTTGCCGCCCTTGGACTTGCGGAACGTGTTGCGCGCGTTCATGGCCGCGTCAAACACGTCGGCGGGCACCGTGGTGCCGCGCATGGACGCCACGAGGGCTTCCGCCGTCTTGCGGAACTCCGCGGTGGCTGCCGGCGTCAGCTTGGTCACTTTCAGCCCGCGCGCGGCCATCGTGCTGACCGCGGTCGCGTCGAGCGTGGGGGCGTCGTTCATGAAACGGGTTTCGAGGGTCGCGGCCGCGGCCATCACTTTGGGCCGGTCCCCGGCATCAATCTTGTTCCACGCCTCGTTGGTCAGCACCGTCGCACCCAGCAGCGGCGCCAGCTTGACGTCCAGCAGGTACGGCGCGTCACGGAAGATCTGCAGCATGGACGCGCCGTAGGCCGGGCTCGGCGCCGCGTCGATCATGCCGCGCTTGAGCCCGCCCACCATGTCGTTGAACGAGAGCGGAATGGGCTGGAACCCGTTGTTCTTGTACCACTGCACGGACTTGTCGTCCCCTTCGGTGGTGTAGAGCTTCACGGCCTTCAGATCGGCGAGCGTGCGAATCTCCTTCTTGGAGAAGAGCTGCACCCAGCCGGCGTTGCCCCAGTTGAGCACCTTGAAGCCGGCGGCCTCGATGCGCTGCGTCATCAGTGGACGCATCGCCGCGAAGACCGCGCGCATTTCCTCGTCCGACTGCAGGAAGAACGGCATGCCGAAGACGTCCACGGCGTCGTTGATGCGGGCCAGGCCCGGGGGCAACAACAGGGCCGCCTGCAGTTCACCGACCGCGGGACTCATCATCTTGACGGTGGAAGCCTCCGTGCCCAGCGTGCCGCCCGGATAGACGCGCAGCGTGACGCGGCCCTGGGTGGTCTTGGTCCAGGCATCGCCCATGTCGAGCAGGGCCTTGTGCCAGGCCGAGTTGGCGGGCGCAAACGTCGCCAGCTTGATGGTGACGGGCGCCACGGCCTGGACCGGTCCAGCCAGAACGATTGCGGCGATCGCCAGCGCGGCGAGCACCAGGGCGCGGGTTAGACGTGTTGTCATTGCAGTGCCTCCAAACTCAGTTGTCCAAACAGAAACAAATTCATTTCAGGAACAGGAAGTCCGCCTGATCCAGCAGGGACTTCGCACGGCGCTGCAGCAGGATGGTGGTCAGGCGCTCGGGCGGATTCGCCTCGGGATCCACGGCGAGCGCGGCGTTCATCAGCTTCTCGAACTCCGCGCGATCCTGGTTGGCCACCGAGACGCCCATCGCCAGGGAAATGTAGGGGCCGGGGGACAGGCCTTTCTGCAGGGCGACGGCCTTGTCGAAATGTCCGCGCGCGCGTTGCTGGGAGCCGCCCAGCAGTTCCTGGCTGTCGAGCACGATCATCAACTCGTGGAGCGCGCCGTTCCACCAGGTCTCGTCCAGCGCCAGGCCGCGCTCGGTCAGCGCGCGCACGGCGGGGAAGTCGATGGCCAGCGTGTCGGGGTTCATCGACATGGCAAGACCCCAGGACGCGGCGGACCAGTACAGGAGCTCGACGTCCTGTTTCCCGGCCTTGACGAGCGCGCCCTCGGGCGCGCGGAGCAGCGCATCGGTCACGCCCTTGAATCGCACTTCGAGCGCGCGCGCGCAGTAGCCGTGCGCCCGGAGGTACATCTTCAGCGTGCGTTCATCGATGACCTTGGCGGCCGCCCGGTCCGTGTACCGGACCGCGTCGGCATCGGTGGCCAGGAAGCCGTACGCGTACGAGGTGAAGCCGCTGCACGCGGCGCGCAGCAGGGGGACGTGCTTGGGCAGCGTCTCCAGCAGCGATTCGAACGTCTTCAGGCCGAACGGCGCGGCATCCCGCACCAGTTCCGGATCGTCGTCGGAGGTCAGATTGGTGCCCCCTGACGACAACGAGTTGGCCACCACCTTGGTGGCCTGCCGCGAAATGAACGAACAGCCGGCCAGCGTCACCGCCAGAACCCCGCACACCGCCGTCCGCGCCCACCGTTCCGAGATCAGCACCGTCAACTGCCTCCTGCCAACTTTCGAGTGTGACAAAACGCCCCCCGGTCTGGCAACCACCCCGAGGGGGGAGGTACACTTGAGAGCTGGTCCCCGACTTTTCATGAGCACCGTACAGCCCACCACCGAGGAACTGGCCGCCCAGGTCGCCAAGCGGCGGACGTTTGCCATCATTTCCCACCCGGACGCGGGCAAGAGCACGCTCACCGAGAAGATCCTGCTGTACGCGGGCGCCATCGAGCTGGCCGGGGCCGTCAGGGGCCGCAAGAGCCGCCGCCACGTGGTGTCCGACTGGATGGAGATGGAGCAGCAGCGCGGCATCTCGCTGACCTCCACCGCCCTGGAGTTCGATCTTGACGGGTTCCACGTGTCCCTCCTCGATACCCCGGGCCACCAGGACTTCAGCGAAGACACCTACCGGGCGCTCATCGCGGCTGATTCCGTCGTCATGGTCATTGACGCCGCCAAGGGCATCGAAGCGCAGACCCGAAAGCTGTTCGAGGTCTGCAAGCGCGATCGACTGCCGATCCTCACGTTCGTCAACAAACTCGACCAGCCCGGCCGCGATCCGCTGGAACTGCTCGACGAGATTGAAACGACGCTCGGCATCAGCGCCGCGCCGCTCAACTGGCCCGTCGGCGTCGGGGCGGACTTCCGCGGGGTGTTCGACCTCCCGCAGCGCACGGTCCTGCTCTACGAGCGGTCCGGCAAGGGCGAGCGGCCCGCGCCGGTTGAAGTGCAGCACCATCACGACCCGCGTCTGGCGGATCTGGTGGGCGAGCGCGTCGTGCGGGAGTTTCAGGAGTCGGTCGAGATCATTGCGTCCGCGGGTACCACCTTCGATCAGGCCGAGTACCTCGCGGGGCGCCAGACCGGTGTCCTCTTCGGATCGGCGCTGGCGAACTTCGGCCTGGAACCGTTTCTGGACGCGCTGACGGCGATCGCCCCGCCCCCCAGGGCGCGCCAGTCCGATGTGGGGTTGATCGATCCGGCCTCGCCGGACTTCACCGGCTTCGTCTTCAAGATCCAGGCGAACATGGATCGCCGGCACCGCGATCGCGTGGCGTTTGTCCGCGTCTGCTCGGGACGGCTGATGAAGGACATGCTCCTGACCAACGGCCGGTTGGGGCAGCAGGTGCGCGCGGCGCGCACGTATCGCATGTTCGGGCGCGAGCGGCAGACGTCGAACGAGGCTGTCGCCGGAGACATCGTCGGCCTGGTGAATCCGGGGCGCTTTGCCATCGGCGACTCGTTGTACGAGGGCCGCCCGGTCCGCTTCACCTCCATTCCGCGGTTTCCCGCCGAGCACTTCGGCCGCCTGCGCCTGAACGACTCGCGCCACAAGCAGTTCGACGACGGGGTGCGGCAGTTGGAGGAGGAGGGGTCCGTCCAGGTGCTGTTCCCGAAGAGCGGGGGACGCGATCCGGTGGTGGCGGTGGTCGGCAGCCTGCAGTTCGACGTGATCGCCTCGCGACTGCGGACCGAATACAACGTGGAGGCCCGCGTGGAGCCGTTGAGCTATCACTGCTCGCGCAGGGTGTACGGGCCTCCGGAGCACACGGCGGATCTGAAGGGCCTCGATTACAGCGTGATGCAGACCCTCGATCGGGAGGGGCGCCTGGTGCTGCTTTTTCCCTCGGCCTGGGCGCTGCAATACGCGGAGCGCCAGAATCCAGACGTCCGGTTTGTCTCGACGCCGGACTGAGGTCCTGGGGTCCTGAGGTCCTGGGGTCCTG
>JANLHE010000212.1 GCA_024653875.1 Acidobacteriota bacterium | reverse complement strand
TTCTGGGAAGTCGCCGCCTCGGCCGGCCTGCGCACGGCGGTGATCCACTGGTGGGCCACGTGGCCGGCGCCCGAAACCGACGGCGTCGTGCTGTCAGATCGCGCGATCCTTCGACTGGAACAGGGCGGCGACCTCTCGGCGGAGATTGCGCCGGCGGCCTTGTACGACACCCTGCGCGGCGGGGCCGAGGCCAGGCACGCACGCGTCGCCGGCGCCTCGGTCCATGCGTGGCCGCCGGACGCGCCCGCGGATGTCACCGCCACGCTCACCCGTTCGGCGGAACTGGATGCCACGGTGCTCGACTTGGCCGCCGACCCCGCCCTCGGATCACTCGATCTGCTGACGGTGTATCTGCCCGGCCTCGACATCGCGCAGCATGCGCTGCTGCAGGGTGGCGAGGGCGCGCCGGTCGCTCCCTCGGTGACCGCCACCAGGGTGCGGGGCCTTGAGGCGTACTACGCGTTTCTCGACACGGCGCTCGCGCGGTGGCTCGCGGCCCTGCCCCAGGCGGATCGCCAGATCATCGTCATCACGCAGCCCGGGCGCGTGCAGCAGCCCTCGGCGGGCCTGCTGGCCATCAGTGGCGCGCACGCGTCTGCAGCGATCGTGGACACCGCGGCGCCGACCTCGGTGGCGCCCACGGTGCTGACCGCGCTGGGCGTCCCCATCGCCAGCGATCTGGCCGGCACGCCGCTACGCGCGCTCTTCGCGGATCTCTTCCAGCAGCGCTTCCCCGCCCGCACCGTCACCACCTACGGCGAGCGCCGCGCCTCCACCCAGACCCGGGCAGGACAACCGCTCGACCGCGAGATGATCGAACGGATGCGAAGTCTGGGGTATGTGAGGTGAGGGTCGGACCTGCCTGAGGTGACCGGGCGTGATGCGCGGGACGGTGGGGCTACCAGCGGAACAGTTTGGTGATCTTGAGGACCACCGATCGGTTTTGAAGGCGCGAGGACAACCGGTCGGTCTCGCCGCCGCGCCCGTCGCTGTACACAACGAACAGTTCGCTGCCGGGTTGGTACTCCCAGCGGAACCGGGCGTTGGTGCTGAGCGTGTGGCTCCTGGACTGGAACTGCACGAGCGCACCCACGAACATGCGGGGCGTCAGCGTATACGTCAGCCGCGAGCCCAGGACGTTGCTGTTTCCGCTGCCAAAGGGGCCCTCCACGTGGCTGACCGACACGCGTGGTTCAGCGTAGAGCCGCGAGGAAAACTCCACCCGGCCCGACCACGCCGCCTCGGTAATGGTCCCGTCGTAGAACGATCCGCGCGAGACGGAGAGAAAGCCCGAGACCGGACGAGACGGCGACAGCATATAGGCGATCTGGCCTCGCCGGAACGCGTAGCTTCCGACGGGCACCGTCACGCCGTCACCTATAGGGAACTCCTCGTCGAGCCGCTCGAACGACGAGGTGAAGGCGAACGTCAGCTGATCGGTGTTGACGAACTCAACCTTGAACTCGCCCTTGACGTCCCGCGACTCCAGATCGCCGGACGGGTCGTGATAGTAGTCCGCACTGCCCTCGAAGAAGAGCTTGCGCACGCCGGCCAGCCCCTGCGGCCGCGGACTATACCGCGCCTCTCCAAACGAGCGGCGAAACGCGCGGCGCCGCACAAAGCCGGCCTCAGGCGAGAAATCGTCGCCCACGTACAGGTGCTCTGCCTGGAGTCCGGCCAGGTCCGAGTTCCAGCCGAACCTGGCACGGTAGCTCCTGTCGTCCGCGGCCGGCACGCCGTTGGTCCGAGTGAGCGCCCAATAACCTTGCAGCGAGACTTCATTCGTGAACGTCAGCGCGGCATCCACCCCAAAGGCGTAGTTGGTCCCCACCGATTCATCCGCCCACGCTCGCCTGGTCGCAATCACGCCGATCCGGCTGCGGCTCATCACGTTACGGTTGATCCGCAACACGGAGGACTGCGCGCCAGTTCCACGAGAGTCCGACTCGAACCCCTGGAGCCCGTCGGTCACAATGTGGAGGGCGCCCACCTGGAATCCCCCGCGGCGTCCCAGCAGGCGTCCGCCGCCGAAAATCGGCACCGGCAATCCATCCTGCAGGCCGATGCGGCGGCTGTAAAACACCAGCGGCGTCACAGAGGGACCGAACCCCCCACGACCGCCCCCCCCACCCCCGCCCCCGCCCCCGCCCCCGCCGAAGCTGAAGTACTCTTGCCCTTCCAGGAAGAACTCACGCTTCTCCGGAAACAACACGCTGAAGCGCGTGAGGTTCACCTGCGCCTCGTCGTCCTCGACCTGCGCGAAGTCGGTGTTGTACGTGAAGTCGGCCACCAGCGACTGCGTGATGCCCCATTTGGCGTCCAAGCCGAAGTCGCCCGCGCCCCGGTTGGTGAACGGCGGCTCGGCCGTCCGATCCGTCGTGCTCGATCCCAGCAGATACGGCTTGATGTCCAGCGTCAGCCGCCGTCCAGGCGACTCAAGACCGACGAGCGTGCCTGCCATCGAGACGACCGTCAGGCCACGCCGGCCGAACGACTGCGGCACGGCGGTCAGATACGACACCTCGTTCTTCCAGCGGACCACTCTTCTGAAGTTGATGCCCCAGAGATCCCCATGCTCCCTGTAGCGCATCGATCGAAAGGGAAACCGGAACTCGATGCCCCATCCACCCTCGAAGTCCGCCGCCCGCACCTCCCACAGTCCATTCCAGTTATTGTTGGGAACGTCGTTGTTCAACTCCCCATCGACCATGCCACCCTGGGCGTTCGCGTAGAAGTAATAACCGTTGCGGCGGTCATAGAACGGGTCGAACAGCACCGCGAAGTGATCGTTGTTGAACAGATTGCGCGCGTCGCGCTGCATGTCGCTCATGACGCGCCGGCCTGGCTCGGTTTCCCAGTTGCGCGCGGAGACATACACGTTCTCGTCATCAAAGAACACCCAGACCTCGGTCTTTTCCGTCGCGGGTTTCCCTTCGAAGGGATCCTGCTGAATGAACTCCCCCACCGCCGCGATGTCACGATAGAACGGCTCGTCCAGGCGGCCGTCCAGCACCAGCGGTCCGGGCAGCCGTACGGTGCGAATGGTCGCGTGACCCAGATCGTCTCGCGTGATCATCTGAGGAAACGCCGGAGCCGCCGGGCCGTCTATCGGCGCGCCGCCGGGCTGCTGGGCCAACGAAGGACTGCCGCACAGCGTGATGACGGGAATGAGGAAACCGAGAGTCTGGGCGCGCATGCAGCGCAGCCAGTATAATTCCATCGCGGGCAGCGCCGCGCTCAGTCCTTCCAGATCGCGCCGACGCCGGCATCCCACAACTTCTTGTTCAGGGCCGGGATGTCCTTGGCCAGCATCTCGTCGGACCGCGTTTTCAGCGCCGACCACTCCGCGATTGTCTTTTCGAGCAGGTCGAGCGACGACTGATTGACCCGTGGGATATCGCTTTCCGTCTGGTTGATCAGGAACAGATAGTTCGCTGTGAACCTGTTGACGAAATTCTCCACGTCGTCGTAGGCCTTTGACTTGCGCTGGACCATGTCCTCGTCCCACGCCTTCAGCTTCTTGAGCAAGGCGTCGCCATCGCGCGTGACGCCGGCGAACTTGTCGCCCGGCGGCAACGTCGGCAGCAGGGCCTCGAGCTGCGTCTGCTTCTCGTGCAGGGAGTTCACCAACTTGTGAATGGCGGTGAGCTCGTTCTCCATGTTGGACATGACCGCGTGGTAGTCCCTGTAGGTCGCGGCGGTGCCCGGGTACAGCGGATTGGCGAGAATCTCGGCGCCGGTCGCGACCTGCTGGCCACCCACCTTCAGGGTGAAGCGGTACTGTCCGGGTATCGCCTTGTGCCCGGCGTAGCTGGCCTCGATATACACGCCAGGCACGCCGGGAATCGTTGGATACCGCATGTTCCAGACGAACCTGTTCAACCCCTTTGCCTTGGACAGTACCGGCTCCGCGCCCGGCCCCCCGTCCCATTTCTTGAAGCCGGCCACGGGCTTCGACGAGATCGTGCGCACCGGCTTCCCCTCGGCATCGGTGATCTCGAGGATGACTTCGTCCTCCTTCTTCAACTCCGGCAGCTGGTAATAGAGGACGATGCCGTTGGCGGGATTCACGCCGCGGAATGTGTGGGTCCCGGTCACGTCCTCGTCCGAGCTGTTCAGGTCGCTGCCGCCGTTGGCCAGGTACGCGCTTGCCGGCTGATAGATCGAGAACGCCGGGACGTCTTTCTTGTACTGGCGGATCAGGGCCAGGTCGTCGAGGATCCAGAACGATCGGCCGGAGGTGGCGGCGACGAGGTTGCCCTTGTGGATCCGCAAGTCGGTGATCGGCGTGATCGGCAGGTTCAGCTGGAACGGTGACCAGTCCCTGCCGCCGTTCCACGAGATGAACACGCCGAGTTCGGTGCCCGCAAAGAGCAGATCACGCCTGACGTCATCCTCGCGCACGACCCTGGTGAACGCGTTGCCGGGAATGCCGCTGTCGATCTTCGTCCACGTCGCGCCGTAGTCCGTGGTCTTGTACAGCCCCGGTGCGTGGTCGTTGAACTTGTAGCGCGTGGTGGCGATGTAGGCCGTCGCCTTGTCGAAGGGTGACACGTCGATCGCGTTGATCAGGCACTCGGCCAGGCCCCGCGGCGTGACGTTTTTCCAGGTCGCGCCGCCGTCGCGCGTCAGCTGGACCACGCCATCGTCGCTGCCCGTCCAGATCACGCCCTTCTCGTGGGGCGACTCCAGGATGTAGGCAAGCGTGCCGTAGTTCTCGGCGCCGACGGCCTCGTTGGTGTACGGGCCGCCGCCCTTGCCCTGTTTGTCTTTCTCGTTCCGGGTCAGGTCCGGCGACACTTCCTTCCACGTCTTGCCCATGTCCGAGGTCTTCAGCAGATGCTGCGCGCCGTGGTAGTACGTGTTCGGCTCGTGCCGGCTCCAGATGATGGGCGCGTTCCAGTTGTAGCGGTACTTCATGTCCTTGGCGTCCATGCCGAGGTACTGGATCGGCGCCGCCATGATGTTCGTGCCGGCGGTCGCCTTGGTATCGATGACCTCGATCGTGCCCTGGTAGCTGCCGCCGAGGACAAATCGCGGGTTGTCGGGATCAAACGCGAGAAAGGCGCTCTCGCCTCCCGCGGATGCCGTCCAGCCGGCGGTGGTGATGCCGCCGCTGGCCAGCTCGCGGCTGGTAATCACGACGGACGAGTTGTCCTGCTGCCCGCCGTAGATGCGGTACGGAAACTGGTTGTCGACGTTGATCCGGTAGAACTGCGCCGTCGGCAGGTTGTCCTGCGAGCTCCAGCTCTTTCCCCGGTCGAAGGTGATGGCCGCCCCGCCGTCGCTCGAGAGGATGAAGTTGTCGGGGTTGCCGGGGTTGATCCACAAATCGTGGAAATCGCCGTGCGGGGCCGACAGGACTTCCCAGGTCTTGCCGCCGTCGGTGGACCGCAGCGCGGGGGCGCTCAGCACGTAGATCGTGTTCTCGTTCTTCGGGTCGATGAAGAGCTCGATGTAGTACCACGCCCGCTGGACAAGGCGCGGGTCACTCGTGACATGGCTCCAGCTCTTGCCGGCGTTGGTCGACACGTACAGGCCGCGCGCCTCCTTGGTGGAGTCGCTCTCGACGAGCGCATACACCTTGGCCGGGTTCGAGCGGCTGACGGCGATCGCCATCTTGCCCATTTCCTCGGGCAGGCCCTCCTTCATCCGTTCCCAGGTCTCGCCGCTGTCGGTGGATTTGTAGAGACCGCCGCCGGGACCGCCGCTGATGACCTTCCAGGGCAGCCGGCCGTACTCCCACGTCGCGGCATACATGATGCGCGGGTTCGTCGCGTCCATCGAGAGCTCGGAGGCGCCGGTCCGCTCGTCGACGTAGAGGACGTTCTTCCAGGTCGTTCCACCGTCGGTGGACTTGAAGACGCCCCGCTGCGGCGACTGGCTGTAGAGGGCGCCCTGCGCCGCCACGTACACGACGTCCGGGTTCTTCGGATGCACGATGATCCGGGAAATGTGCTGCGTGAGATCCAGCCCGATCTTCTTCCAGGTCTT
>JANLHE010000210.1 GCA_024653875.1 Acidobacteriota bacterium | reverse complement strand
CGGCGCGCCGCTACCTTGAGACGTCGAGTTTCACCGTCCTCAGCATCGGGCCTGCGCGGTGCGTGGCGGTTCTGAGGGGCATACAATAGAAAACCGTGCCCTTTCGGACCACGATCGAACCCTTCCGCATCAAGTCTGTCGAAGCCGTCAAGTTCACCACGCGCACTGAGCGCGCTGCCCGGCTGACCGAAGCCGGCTTCAACGTCTTCCAGTTGCATGCGGACGACGTGCTCATCGATCTGCTCACAGACTCGGGCACCGGCGCCATGTCGTCGATGCAATGGGCGGCGATGATCCAGGCGGACGAATCGTACGCCGGCAGCCGCTCCTTCTACCGGTTCCGCGATGTCGTGGCGGACCTCACGGGGTTTGCGCACATCATTCCGACGCATCAGGGCCGCGCCGCGGAACGCATCCTCTTCCATGCCATCCTGCACGCCGGCGATGTCGTGCCCAACAACAACCACTTCGACACCACGCGCGCGAACATCGAAGTGGAAGGCGCCGAGGCCATCGACCTCGTGATCCCTGAAGGCCGGCAACCGGCCACCCTGCACCCGTTCAAGGGCAACGTCGACCTGGCGGCGCTTGAACAGCTGCTCGACACGCGCGGCGCGCACATCCCGCTGGTCATGGTCACCGTGACCAACAACTCCGGCGGCGGGCAGCCGGTGTCGCTCGAGAACCTGCGCGGCGTCCGCCGGCTCTGCGACCGTTTCAAGAAACTGCTGTTTCTGGACGCCTGCCGGTTCGCGGAGAACGCGTGGTTCATCAAGACGCGCGAAGCAGGCCAGCAGGACCGCACACCCAAGGCGATTGCGCAGGAGATGTTCTCGCTCGCCGATGGCTGCACGATGTCGGCCAAGAAGGACGGGCTCGCGAACATCGGCGGATTCCTCGCGATGAACGATCCGCAGTGGGCCGAGGCCGCGCGCAATGCGCTCATCCTGACCGAGGGTTTTCCCACGTACGGGGGGCTGGCTGGGTACGACCTTGAAGCCGTCGCGCGGGGCCTTGAAGAAGTAACCGAGGAACCGTACCTGCACTACCGCATCCGATCCACGGCCTACCTGGGAGAGACCCTGGTTGCCGCGGGTGTGCCGATCATCCAGCCGCCCGGGGGCCACGCGATCTACATCGATGCGCGCGCGCTGCTGCCGCAGGTGCCGCCGCTGCAGTATCCGGGCATCGCCCTGGTCAATGCGCTGTATCTGGAAGGCGGCGTCCGAGGTGTCGAGATCGGCACCGTGATGTTCGGCCTGCATCCTGACGGGACGGAACATCCGGACGCGATGGATCTCGTGCGCCTGGCTATCCCGCGCCGCGTGTATACGCAGTCACACATCGACTATGTCGGAGAGGTGGTCTCCGCGGTGGCCGCCCGGCGCGACACGCTGCGCGGCTACCGCATCGTCAAGGCGCCGGCCGCGCTGCGGCACTTCACCGCGCAGTTCGCTCCGCTGTAGAATGCGCGCATCATGCGCGCACTCGCCTTCGTCGCGTTTCTTTCCGTATCAGCCGCCTCGTGCGGCTCACCGCCAACTCCCGTTCCGCCTGACGCCGCCACCGCGCGCGGCGTGGCGCAGGAGTTCGTGGACGGGTATTACCACCAGTTCCCTGAAGAGGCGTACGAGGTGGGCTATCCCGACACGCCGATGGACCGGCTGGGCGATCGGGGCGCCGCGGCGATGACCGCGTGGCGCGCGAGGGAAGATGCGTGGCTGGCGACATTGAAGCAAATCGACCCGGCCCGGCTCGACGGCACGGACGCAGCCGTTCCGTACGCCTTCACGCGCGATCGGCTTGAAGCCTCTGTCGCGAGGCGCGTCTGCCGCACCGAGCTCTGGAACGTGAGCCCGACGTGGACGGGATGGCAGAGCATGCTGGCGTCAACGTTCGGGCAGCAGCCCGTGGCCACCGACGCGGAATGCGCCACGGCCCTCGCCCGCTTGCGCGCCGTGCCGGCCTATCTGGACACCGAAATCGCCAACGCGCGCGCCGGCATGGCTGCCGGATATCTCGCCCCCGTTCCCAACGTCCGCGCTGTGATCCGGCAGGCCGACGCGATGCTCGCCGGCACGCCGGAATCGTCGCCGTTTTTTGATCCGGCGGCGCGCGCGAAGCACGACGGGTTCACGAAGGACGTCCGCGCGCTGGTGGCCGACGCCATCAATCCGGCAATTCGCCGGTACCGGGATTTTCTCGACACGGAGTACCGGGGCCGCGACGGCGTCGGTGTCGGCGCCAATCCGGACGGCGCTGCCTGTTACACGGCGGCCCTTCGATTCCATACATCCCTCGCGCTGGATCCGACCGCCGTGCATGAGACCGGCCTTCGGGAGATGGCGCGCATAGAGGGCGAGATGGGCCAGATCGCCCGCGAGCGGTTCAAGACGAGCGACATCAAGGCCCTGCTCAAGCGCCTGGCCACCGACCGGCAGTACACGTTCAGAACCGAAGAGGAGGTGCTGGCGTATGCGAGGGCCGCGGTCGCCAGGGCCGAAGGCCGCGTCCGCGACTATTTCGGATTCGTTCCGGACGCGAAGCTGGTGGTGAAGCCGTTCCCCGCCTACCAGAAGGCGTCTGGAGGCGGCTTCTACGCCGCAGGATCGCTGGACGGCACTCGGCCCGGCACGTACGAGCT
>JANLHE010000209.1 GCA_024653875.1 Acidobacteriota bacterium | reverse complement strand
GGTCTGACCGGACACGCGCGATCACCGCGATCACCGCAGCCGCCACCCGCACCAAAGCCGGGATCGACCTTCGCTGGGACGATGCTGGCGATTCGCCGGCGCGCGACATGCTGGACGTGCACATCGCGGGTGGCGTGGTGAAAGCGAACACGCCGGTGTGGGTCGCTATCGCCGAAGACGGCCTGACGGTGCGAGTGACACGCGGCGAAAACACCGACCGGGCGCTGACGCACGACGGGGTCACGCGGCACCTGAGTCAGGCTGGGCGCACCGACAAGGCAGGCGCGTTTCGAAAACTGGTGCCGGTTCGCCTGGCGGGCTCGTGGCGCGCCAGCGCGACTCGCATTACCGTCTTCACCCAGCAGGCAGGCGGCCCGGTCACCGCGCTGGGCATGATCGGCGCCAGCGACCGCGCGAGGGGATCGGCGCAAGCGCGTCGGTGAAAAGCGCCGACGCCGTGATCGAAGTGTCCGTGCATCCGCAGACGGGCGCGATCGTCGTCCGGACTGCGGTGCGGGCATTCGCGGCCGCGAACAGAAAGCGCATGACGTCCCGGCCCACGGGGTAGATCGTTGGCGCGGATATCCTCAAGAACAGGCGTCTGAGTGGCCAACGCTGGCGTGGCCTCGCGCGCCACGCAGACCACCACCTCATCGCGAGCCGACGCTACCCCGCCCTCGCCTCGCGCGACCAGGCGCCGCAACTTCCCGCCGGCTACGCCACGATGCTGCTCCTCGCGCTGGTGCCGCCACTGTGGCGCAAGGTGATGGACCCGCGAGTCCCGAGGCCCTAGACAGCCCGCCGCATGGCGTCGGTGCGCTCTTTGAGACACTCGGGCGAGCGCGCGGGGGGCTAGACTGGCCGCATGGCTCAGTACAAGTGGTTCCCAGCCGTTCTTCTCGCGCTTGGTGTTGCCTGCGCGACCAACCCCGCCACCGGACGCAGCGACTTCAACACGATGTCCGAGGCGGATGAGGTGGCGCTCGGCCGTCAGGCCGATGCGCAGGTCCGGCAGGAAATGGGCGTGTACGACGACGCAGCCTGGCAGGCGTATGTGAATCGTGTCGGTCAGGCGCTCGCGAAGAACTCTCATCGTCCCGGACTGCCCTGGACGTTTGCCGTGATCGATTCCCCGGCGGTCAACGCCTTCGCGCTGCCCGGAGGATTCATCTACCTGACGCGAGGAATCCTGCCATTCCTCCGTGACGAAGCCGAACTCGCCAACGTGCTCGGGCATGAAATTGCCCACGTCACCGCGCGGCACGGGGCGCAAGCCTATTCGAAACAGCAGGCGGCCGGGCTGCTGGTGGGTCTGGGCCGCATTTTCGCGCCCGAGCGCTATCAGGGGCTGGTCGGCGTGGCAGAAGGCGGCCTGGGTTTGCTCTTCCTGAAGTATGGGCGCGACGCCGAACGCGAAGCGGACCAGTTCGGCGTGGGCTATGCCGCCAAGGCCGGCTGGGATCCAGCCGGGATGACAGGAATGCTGGGCACGTTGGTTCGCCTGTCGGAAGCGTCCGGGTCGCGTCGCGGTGTACCGAACTTTCTGAGTACTCACCCGGCGCCCGAAGATCGCATTGAAGAACTGCGGGTGGCCGTTGCGGCCGCTGCGGGGCCCGGGAGCCGGACGACCAATGCCGCGGAGTTCAGCCGGCGACTGGACGGCCTGGTGTTTGGCGACAGCCGGGAGCAGGGCATGGTGCGGGGCCGCGCCTTTGTTCATCCCGTGCTGAAATTCAGTCTTGAGTTTCCCGAAGGGTGGCAGATCGCCAACAGCGCGCAGCAGGTCGTGGCCCAGCCGCAGGAAGAGGCGCCGCTCGCAATGATCCTGCAGGTGGTGGCGGATACGTCTCGTTCGCCGGAAGAGGTGGCGCGCGCGGTGATGGCCGAGGCGCAAATGCAGCAACAATCCGGTCAGAACACGACGATCAACGGCCTTCGCACGTTCGTGGGTACGTACGTGGGCGAGCAGCAGGTGGTGCGTGCGGCATTCATCGCCGCAGGCGGGCAAACGTACCTGCTGGCCGGGATGGCCACCGAGGCTGCGTTCAACAGCGGGCAGCGGGCGTTTGGCGAGACGATTGCGTCCTTCCGGCCCCTCTCCGAGCAGGAGGCCAATGCCATTCAGCCCGATCGGGTTGATAGTTACACCGTGCGCAGCGGAGACACGTGGGCGTCAATTGCCCAGAACATTTCCAAAGATGCGATCGGCGGCCCCTCGCTTGCGGTGATGAACGGCTCGTCGCCCGAGACCAGACCCGCCCCGGGGACGCGGATCCGGATCGTGGCCCGTCGTTGATTCGGCGGGCACACCCTCTGCGCGGACGGTGTCATCGCCCGTGAGGAATTCGAGCGCGCGACCCGATGATGATGGCGTCAAGGGCGCGAGCCACCATCGTGCGTCGCCTCACGGACCCGATGCGGGCGACGATCGCACGGGCGCGACGTGCGCTGAAACTCGCGGGGATATCGAGTTCGGGGAGCGCGCGAAAAAGCTTCGACCGGGCCGGCGCCAGATACAGGAGGTCGACGAGCGCCTTCTCCGGCGTGGCCAACCGGCCGCCGGAGGCGCCGGCGTGCTCAAAGCCGAAGAAGAATCCGGGATCCACGTGGTGAATCGACACGGTGCCAAGCGGCGTGGTGTACCGACGCGTGCGTGCCAACGAGACCGCATAGGTCACGGCGGGCACCTGGTCGATCATGCCGCGCAGGTATAGCGCGCTCTGCAGCGACACGTAGCTCGGAAACGGCGAGGTCAGATACTCAGGCAACGCTAGTGGATCGACTCGGTCACGAAATGCCCACACGCCACGGCGCAGCCGGACGACGTGGCGTGTGACGGCGAGCCTGGCGAGCACCGTGCTCGCATGAGCGGTGTCGACGCCAAGGTGCGCCGCCGCGTCCCCGGTGTCGAACACGGGCGCCCGCATGGCGGAGAGCGTCGCGAGCGCGTCAATGAGTCTCAACGTCCGGTCCTCTGCAGAAACTCGACCACTTCCAGGACGAGCGTGTCCCACACGGCCGTCGAATGGTAGTGCGCCTGATCGTCTGGCGTCAGGAAGGCCAGCACCTGGCCCGTGAACGTCGCGAAATCGATGGCGAGCGCGTTGGCTCGGGCTCGTTCGACGTCCTGGGGATCCACTCCGTGCAGCCCCCGCGCGCCGGCGCCACCCGCGATCAGGTGGTGAACGTCGAACACGTCGCGCGCCTGCAGTTCGCGCCGATTGGCCAGCGCGCCGATTTTCTGACGAAGCGCGGCGTCCGCCCGGTAGTGGCTGGCCATGAACGGCGGCAGCTGATAAGCGTGAATCAGCTGCGCATCCACGCTCCCGAATCCGACATCGTCATCCAGGCCGCGGCGGGAGAATTCAATTTTCGTCGGGATCGGACTGTGTCCGGAGCCCCACCCGAGGCCGACCTTCCATCGTTGCGTGGTGTCGGTCTGTTTCGGCTCCGAGATGCGCTCGACCGTGATACCCCTGGCGCGGAGTACCTGCGTGAACGGCGCTGATCGCAAGAGCAGGCGGATCTTCTCCTGCAGGGCGTGACGCCCGATACCGGCGACGTCCAGGTCGAGATCTTCGGAGAGCCGGACGCTCCGGTGGAAGAACCGGAGGTTGCAGCCTCCCTTGACGACGTAAAGCGTCTTGTCGAGCCGTCGGCCAAGTTGCGCCAGGAACAACAGGTGAAACTGTTCGACGACGTGGACGGGGCTGAAGATGTCCATGCCGATTATAATACGCGCTAACTATATATGTGTCAATTACTAGTATTATTAACCGACGCTATCGCATCCGCTCGTACGCCGATCTTCCGTATAATGCACAGCCGCGATGAATCACGAAAGAACCAGGCGCGATATCGTGCGAAGCCGGCACCACATGTACGACGCCGAATCCGGCGGCGAAGTGGCGGTCACCGATCTGGTGGGCGTGCACGTGGACACCGCGACGCGCCACGCCGGACAGCCGCGCGGACTACCGGCCTGAGGGCCCGGCGGTCAGAAGTAGATCGCGGCGCCGAGCGCCGAACGCGTGGACCAGGCGGTGGTACGGTTGGTGGCCCGGATGGTGGTAACGGAGCTGAATGAATCGCTCTCCGATCGTGACCAGCCCAGGCCGACTTCGCCGAAGACCGCGAACCGGTCACTCAGCGAGTACTGCGCGCCAAACGACCCGGTCACCGAATACGCCGTCCCTTTCGCGTCATCGTCAGACGACGCCCGGCTGTAGAGGAAGCGAGGGCTGACGTACGCCCGGAGGTCGTTCCACGACGAGACATAGAACAGCGCCGAGATACCCGCGCCGAAGGTCGTCGCCGTGCGGCTGTCGTCGATGACAAACGGTCCCTCGAACTCAGTCGACGAACGTGAAAACGCCATCTCCGGACGCAGCGTGACATTGTCGGTGACGGGGATGACGAGGCCGACCGATTGGGGATAGCCGAGCGTCAGCCCGACCTTGGAGGGTTGCTGCGCGAACGCCGGCGCGGCGACCAGCGTGCAGATGACGACCGTCAGCATGGAAACGTGGACCTTACGCATGTGCAGGCTCCTGGTAAAAGTGACAGAACACTGGCACCAGTGATTACGCCCGGGCGCGCCGGTGGTTGCATGGCCGGTTTTTTTTGGTGACCGGAAACGGGCAGTTCAGAATCTGGATCCCAGTCGGAGATCCTGGGTCTTGTGCTCGCCCTCAGCCAGCGTCACTTTGAAGGCCGCCGGCGTCACCCTCCTGAGAAACGAGGGATCGGACAGTTCACCGGGAACAAGGGCAGTCACCACGGCCAGGAAGTAATCACCTGCCGGCAGACCCCGCACGATCCATCGGCCCTCTGCGTCGGAGAGACCCGCAGCGATGCGAGGACTCTGCGAAACCCACAGCGCCCGGTCCACCGGGAAGACGACCACGTACCAGGGCCGGGGCGGTGGTCCGGAATCCGTGATGATGCGACCGGTGAGGACGCCGTCACTGTCTCCGCGAACCGGCCCAGCAGCGGCTACGATGCACAACGCCAGACCAACGAGAATGCGAGTCATTGGACCGCCTTTCGACTGGAGCCGGGACTAGTCGTGAGGCGATTATAGACGGAGGCCCCGCAGATCTTGCAGCGGGAACGATAGATTGGCCAGCGTGCTGGCCGCGCGGGTGTGCCATTTGGGTCAGCCCGTTGCCGGCACGTCCGGGCACTATGGGGCCATGAGGCGTCGGGACCAAGTCAAGCCGCATCACCCACACCCGCACCATCCGGAGAAGCGACGCCGGAAGCGGCGGCATCGGCGCAGCTTGCGCTCGATGCTCCTGGCGAGCGCCGCGTTGGTCGCGCCGAGCGCCGTCAAACCACCTCTCGCCGGGCCATCGCTGTTCGCCCCGGAGGCCATCACGCGGACCGTGACGCCGCCGAAAGGCATGGTCAGCACGTCGGAGACGTTCCGGCTGCCGCCCGCGTTGATTCGCGCCGTGATTCGGGCCGAGTCCGGCTTTGATCCGGGCGCGGTCTCAAGCGCTGGCGCGAAGGGCCTTATGCAGCTCATGCCGGCGCTCGCGGCGGAAATGGGCGTCGCCAATGCCTTCGATCCGCGCGAGAACATCATGGCGGGCGCGCAGTACCGGAGCGCTCTTATCGCGGAGCAGAACGGCAACGTTGCCCTCGCGTTGGCCAGCTATAACGCAGGGCCCGGCGCGGTTGAGCGTTACGGCGGCATCCCGCCGTTCAAGGAAACGCAGCGGTACGTCAAGACGATCCTTGATCACATCGCGCGGAGTGAG
>JANLHE010000208.1 GCA_024653875.1 Acidobacteriota bacterium | reverse complement strand
CCCAGTCCGGAGAGCGGCACGTAGCGGTTCAGCAGGTACTTGTTGCCGGCGTCGAGCGCCTGCTGCGCCAGGCCGTGGGGCAACCGCGGCAACCCGAATCGCAGGCAGAGGCGGAGTTCGTCCGTCGAGAACACGCGGCCCAGCAACGGCCGCGTCCACGGCCACAACCAGGGCAGCAGCCCCAGCGTCACGACGAGGTCGGCGATCATGAATCCGGTCAGGCCCCAGCCGGCCCAAATCACCAGCGTGAATTTCAGAATCAGCGTTGACACGGACCGCGCGAACGACAGGATGCTGAACGTCAGCGCGCGCCCCTCAAGCCGCAGCACCTGGTACGGCACGAACGTGAAGGTCAGCAGGAACGTGTTGATGAACACCAGCCTGAGCGCGGGCAGGTACCGGCCCGGTGCTTCCGGGAACAGGTGGCCCGCCAGCGGCGCCGACAGCAGGAGCCCCAACGCCACGAGCACCGCGCCTGACACGAGCAGGAAGCCGCACAACGTGCTGGTCAGCCGGACCTTTTCCGCGTGCGTTTCCCGGTCGTGGTAGAAGCGCATGAACGCGCCGTCAAGGCCCCAGCGGAAGAAGATCTTGGTGACGGCCTCCACGCCCACGAGCAGCGCCAGCGCGCCGTAATCCTCCTGCGTGAGGCGCAGCAGGTAGATGGGCAGGAGCAGCAGTCCCACCGCCGTGACGGCCACGTCGCCGGCGCCGTAGATCGCGACGTTGCGGGTCAGCGAGCCAAGCGGTTTTCGCACGTGCCGGAATCGCTCAGGGGCGCTCGAAGCGCATCAGGTTGAGGAAACACCAGCCCGGGATCGGCAGCAGCCGCGTGAGGGCGCGATGCAGCGGGCGCAGCCGCGCCGGCGACCGGCGAATCCAGCGTGTGAGGATGGGAACGGTGGGAAAGATGCCGCGGCGATCCACGAGCCGGAATCCGGCGCGCCGCGCGAGGTCGATGTACTCGCCGGCGGGCCGATCGCCCGGGTGTTTCTCGAGACTGGCCGTGTGAATGAGCCGGCCCTGCAGCAGGAAGTGCACGCGGGACTGAAGATGCGCCAGGTTCGGCACCGAGACGAGCAATTCCCCACCGGGCCGAAGCACCCGGAAGAGTTCGGCCAGCGCCTTCGGCTGTTCGTCGAACGTCAGGTGTTCGAGCACATCGAGGCACGTGGCGCGATCGAACGAGCCACCGGCGTACGGCAGGGCCGTGAGCGAGCCGCGCGTCACGAACGACGAGCTGTAGTTGGGGTCGATGCCTTCGATCGCGAGGCGGCCGCGGAACTCCTCGACCAGCACGCCTTCGCCGCAGCCGGCGTCAAGCACACGCGTGTTGGCGGGCAGCGACGCCAGATAGCGCCTGACGAACTCCAGCTTCGCGAGATAGGTGGGATAGAACTCCCAGTCAGGCGAGGGCTCCCGGTGGTAATCGCCTCGGAGCGCGTACTCGCCTGTGGGGGTGCCGGTCATGCCCGGCGATTGTACCGCGCTCCGCGGCTATCTGCCGCCGCCGCCACCGCCGCGCCCGCGGCCGGGAGGCAGGATGGGTGGCGCGGTCGGGGAGCCGGGGCCGCCCATGCGGCTGGGATCACCCTGCACGGGGATGACCACGCCAGGCACGGTCGAGGTCACGATGCCCCCCTGGCCGGTGCGCAGGTTGGGGTTGTTCGCGGCCGGGCCCTGGGTCGACGGGGGCATATTGCCAACCGGCTGCACCGGCGGGATCTGGTCGTCCGGAGATCCCTGAATCAGGCGCGGCGCCGCCTGCGGCCGTGCCGACTGGAACTGAGGCTGGCTGCTGACCGGCGCGGAGACCGATGAGGTGGAGACCGGCACGGTGCGCGTCGCGAGAATCATGACCGTGCCGACCGTCGACGTGCCCGCGGCCGGAGCGTCGCGCATCGAGACGCCATAGCCGGGGGCTTCGCGCAAGAGCGCGCGCAGGACGTCGGCTTCGGGCTGGCCCTTGAACTCCGTCAGGTACACCGGACTCCCGCCAAGCCGTTCGGCGTTCACGATCCGGCTGCCGCCCTTGCGCGCCCATTCGGCCAGGATCTCGCGCAGGGTCACGTTCTCCGCCACGAGCGTCACCATTCCGCCCTCGAACGAGATGTCGAGCGTGCGGGCGTTCTGGGCCATCGCGGGAGCGGCCGACGCGATCAACACGGCGACGGCGATGACGACGCGAGTGAGGGACATGGCAGGCTCCTTGGGGGACATCTCCATTATAGACCTTTGGACGCTGCGCCGCCCGGGCCGGCCGCAGCCACGCCAAAACGACCTCAGAGGTCGGTTCCGGCAGTGGTACACCGGAACCGACCTCTGAGGTCGTCGTCAGATGAGCTTCGTGACCCAGAGCGGGGAGTCTTTCTTGGGCAGATCGCACGATCGGCAGATTTCGGGGCCGCCGCTCTCCAGGTGCTGCCGGCGGACCTCCAGGTAGGCCGGCCCGTTCCAGACCTCGGCAATCGTCGAGGTCCGCAGGTCGCCAAGAATGTGCCGGCCGTCAAAATCCGCGCAGCACAACGACACGCGGCCGTCCCACAACACGGTGAACGTCTGCCACATCCGGTAACACGGGAAGTTCACGTCGGAGGTGGCGTTGAGCGTGCCGGCCCAGTTGTGCAGGTCCGTGATGTGGATCTTGTCGGCGATCTTCCGCCAGTGCTCGATGAACTGCTGCTCGTCGGCGGAGTTGTTCTGGCGCACGAAGGACAGGATGAGCTTCGGGCGCGCGCGGCCCGTGGCGTTGCGCAACCGCACCAGCGTCTCGATGTTGTTGATGACGTCGTCGTAGCTCAGGTTGAGGCGGGTGCTCTCGAAGACGTCCTTGCCCGAGGCGTCCACGCTGATGTTGATGGCGTCGAGGCCGGCATCGATCATCCCCTGCGCGATGTCTTCGGAGATGAGCGACCCGTTGCTGATCATGCCCACCTCGGCGATGCCGCGCTCCTTGGCGTAGCGGACCTTCTCCACCAGCTGCTTGTCCAGGAACGGCTCGCCGTAGTTGTGGACGCGCACGTGCGTGATGCCCAGCGTGACGCACTCGTCCACGACCTTCCTGAACAGGTCCATGTCCATGACGCCCTGGCGGCGATGCATCTCGTCGCGCGGGCAGAACACGCACTTCGCGTTGCACAGGTTCGTGCTTTCGATCTGGACGATGTCGGGCCAGCGCGGCGTGCGCTCGCGCCCGGTCTTGAGCATGAGCGACCGGACCGTCCCGGCGTTCCTGAGGAGGGCGCGTTCGGCGAGCTTGCGCGCGCGTGTCGAAAAACCTGGCACAGTCTCTCTATTATCGCCGTGAAGCGGCCACCGCGCGCTCGTGCGCGATGACCCGCGTGAGGATCTCGTCGAGCCCCACGGTGGGCCGATATCCCACGGCCGCGCTGATCTTCTGGAGGTTCGGCACCCGGCGCGGCATGTCCTCGAACCCGGCTTCGTAGGCCTGGTCATACGGGATCAGCACGATCTCCGAGGCGGATCCCGTCATGGCCTTGACCTTGATCGCCAGGCTCATCATTGAAATCTCCTCGTGGTTCCCGATGTTGTAGACCTCGCCGAGGACGGCGTCCGAGGCGGCCAGGCCCAGCAGGCCCGTCACCACATCGCCCACGTAGGTAAACGCGCGCGACTGCGTGCCGTCGCCGAACACGGTGATCGGCTCGCCGGCCAGCGCCTGGCGCACGAAGGTGGGGATGACCATCCCGTAGCGCCCGGTCTGGCGCGGGCCGACGGTGTTAAACAGCCGGACGACCACCACGGGCAGCCGGTATTCCTTGAAATACGCCAGCGCCAGGAACTCGTCGAGCGCCTTGCTGCACGCGTAGGCCCACCGGTGCTTGCTGGTCGGTCCCATGACCAGATCGGCGGTTTCCGTGAACGGCACGGCGGTGCTCTTGCCGTAGACCTCGGAGGTGGAGAAGATCACGACGCGCTGCCCGCGCCGCTTGGCCTGCTTGAGCACCACTTCGGTGCCGTGCACGTTGGTCTCGATGGTCCGCACGGGCGCTTCCACGATCAGCTTCACGCCGACCGCCGCCGCCAGGTGGAACACGACATCCGCGCGGTCCACCATCTGTCCGACCAGCGATTCGTTCATCACTGTATCGATCGTGACGCGGAAGTCCGGGCGGTCCATCAGGTGCGTGATGTTGTCCATCGACCCGGTCGACAGGTCGTCAATGACTTCGACGGTGTGTCCCTGATGCAGCAGGGCCTCGGCCAGGTGCGATCCGACGAATCCCGCTCCGCCGGTTAACAACGCTCTCATCAGTGGGGTCCCATCTCCAGAATGACATGTGCCGCGGCTGCTGCCGCCGAGCCCTGGCCCCGCAGGCCGTACTGCTCCACGAACGCGTGTGCGGCGGCGTCGAGCCGCACCCGCACCTCGTGATCATACAGGAGCCGTTCGAGCGCGCCCGCGATCCCCTCGGCGCCGTCGGCGCCCAGCATCACGCCGGCCTCGACAAACGGGCTCAGGTTGTTCGGCAGCCCGATGACGAGCGCGGGCAGTCCGATCACCAGCGCGTCGAGGGCCACCGTGGAGTTGCGCGTCACGACGGCGTCGGCGGCCGCCAGCAGCCGCGCCAGGTCGGCATCGGCCCCGACGATGGTGATGTTCGGGAGGTTGTGGAGGTAGGGCGCGTAGACGCTTCCGACCTCGGCCGGGTGGGCCTTGATGGCCAGGTGGATGTCCGGCCGCCGGCGCATCGCGTCCACCAGCGCGGGCAGCACGTCGCGCACCTCGGTGAACTTCGCGGCCAGCACCGCCAGTTTCCGGCCGGGTTGCACCGCGCCCGCGTCGCCGCGCGCGGCCGCGCGATCCGCGTCGGTGAAGGTGGCCATCCGCGCGAGGAGATCGTCCAGGCGCGGACTGCCCGTGACCACGAGGCGGTCTGGCGGAAACGCGCCGGAGTCGCGAAGATGCGCTTCGGCGTAGCGGTCGAACACGAGCGTGAGATCCGGAGCGGGGAACCCGGCGTCCCCGCGTCCCGAACCCGCGGGGCCGGCCGGCTGGAACTCGTCCGGTTCGTGCAGGTAGTTCAGCCAGTGCCGGTAGATGAACCCGTGCTGCAGTCCGGCGCTGCGCACGCCGCGGCGTCGAGCCTCGAGCATGAGCGCCCGGCCCCAGCCGCCGGCCTCGGCATAGGTCACGACCGTCCGGCAGCCGAGCGCGTCGATGGCGGCGCCCGCTTCATCCATCGCGCGCGCCGACCACGGCCACTGCACCTCGGCGGTGGCGCGCAGCTCGGGCTCCAGCACCGCCCACAGGTCGCAGCCGTGGACGATGGCGGCCTCGCGGATGCCAGGGCCGGAGACCAGCGCGTCGGCGAGCGCGCGCCGCTGGCGCCAGAGCGCCACCGACGCGCGCAGGGATGACCACGGCGCGAGGTGTTCGATGGGGGTGATGGACGGCGCGGCGGCGTCCGCCGCGACAGGGTGCCACCAGCGCCGCGCGGTGAAGTTGCGCGCCGGCCCCACGCCCACCAGGCGCACCGCGCCCGGTGCGGCGCGGTCGAGCGCGTCCAGCACCGGGCCGATGTAGCCTTCCCGCCCGCCGTCGGGCGCGCCGGCACCGCGCCAGAAGGCGGTGTGGACAAACGCGGCGATCGGGCCGGGGGCCGGCAGCCGGCGCCCGGGCCCCACCGCGCCGCGCAGGCGCGACAGGGCGGCGCTGACGCCGACCTGCGCGCCCGCCCACCCGTGGCCGGGCGGCGCGGGCGCGCCGCCCGCCACGTCCACCGCCACGCCGCGCGCGGCGCCGAAGGCCCGCGCGGCGGCGGCGGTGGCCGCGCCGGCGCCGTCGATGACGAGCCGCGCGGGTGCGTGGGACGCCCAGGCGGCGTCGAGCGCCAGCACCGTCAGCACCGCGCGATCGAGTTGCCGCATCTTCTGCAGATACAACTCGGTGAACCACCACAACGAGTCGTCCCGGAAGACAAACCGTTCGCGCATCGTCAACGTGCCGGCGCCCGACGCGTACGGCACCAGGCGCAGGCGCTTGATCCACGCGTTGGTGTCCACCCGCGCGCGCTCGGCCAAATCCGGCGTGACCAGCGCGGAGAACCGCAGGTGCCGGGAGGCTCCCTGCGCGGAGTGCAGCGTCAGGCGCGGGTCGGTCACCTATCGTTCGCCCTTCAGCAGGGCGCGCGCGGCGTCCACCACCATCGCCACGGTGATGCCATCCATGCAGTCAGGCACATGACCGCGACACCGCTCGGGGGGCAGGCGCACCTGGCCGCACGGGCTGCAGGGGAGCTGCACCCGCAGCACCTGCTGGCGAGGCGCGAGCGGGCCGTAGCGCCGGGGATCGGACGGTCCGAACAGGGCCACGATCGGGGTGTTCACGGCGGCGGCCAGGTGCATCGGTCCGGTGTCGCCGGTGACGAGCACGTCGAGGCGCGCCAGCAGCGCGGCGGTCGCGGGCAGGTCCAGCGTGCCGGCGGCGTCAACGACCGGGGCCGCGCCAAGGGCCGCGCGCACCTGATCCACCATCGCGCGATCGCCTGGGCCGCCGGTCAGCACCAGGGTCGTCCGGCCGTCAGCCGCCAGCGCCCGGCCCACCTCGGCGAACCGTGACAGGTGCCACTGCTTTGACTCGCGGCCGCCGCTGACGTGCAGGCCCACCAGCCGGCCCGGCGGCGCGCCCGC
>JANLHE010000207.1 GCA_024653875.1 Acidobacteriota bacterium | reverse complement strand
CGCCCCTCGTTGGCCACGTACATCGGATCGAAGCCCAGAATCTCGCAGGCGCCGCGCACATCTTCACGCACCGGCAGGGCATCTTCGTGCAGGTGAATGTGGAGGCCTGACGCCTGCGCGATTTCCACGACCGCGCTGGCCAGGCCGCCGCGGGTGAGATCACGCAGGCAGTGCACCTCCAGGCCCGCGTCCAGCATCGCCAGCACCGGTGCCGCCACCGGCGCGCAGTCGCTCTCGATATGCGACTCGAACTCCAGACCCTCGCGCGCGGCCATCACCGCCATGCCATGCCGCCCCAGGTCACCCGAGAGCAACACGACGTCGCCGTTACGAACGCTCATGGGCGCGACAACCCGGTCGTGTTCGATCAGCCCGACCCCGGCCGTCGTCACATACAAGCCATCTCCCTTGCCGCGGTCCACGACCTTGGTGTCGCCGGTGACCAGCGTCACGCCCGCGGCCGCCGCCGCCTGCGTCATCGACGCCACGACCCGGGTGACGACGTCCATCTCGAGACCCTCCTCGAGGATGAACGCGCAGCTGAGAAACCGCGGCCGGGCTCCGCACATCGCCAAATCGTTCACGGTTCCGTTGACCGCCAGCGTGCCGATGTCCCCGCCTGGGAAGAACATTGGTTTCACGACATACGAGTCGGTCGAGAACGCCAGGCGCAGCGCACCGAACTCCAGCCGCGCGCCGTCATGCCGGGCGCCGAGCGCCGGATTGGCAAACGCGGGCAGAAACACCTCTTCGACCAACTGCTGGCTCAGGCGGCCGCCGCCGCCATGCGCCATCTGGATGTGGGTGTGCCGGCTGTTGGGCACGGGGCAGACGAGTCCAGCCACGTGGTTATCGGCCATGACGTGTCTCCTCCATGGACGCGATCGGAATCCGGCGGTAACGATAGTAGGCCGCGCACGCGCCCTCCGACGACACCATCGTCGCGCCCAGTGGATGCTCCGGCGTGCAGACACCGCCGAACGCCGTGCAGTCCGGCGGCTTCTTCAGTCCCTGCATGATGAGCCCGCTGATGCACTCGGCGGGCTCGTCGAGCGCGTGGCCGGCGACGTCGAAGCGCCGCTCCGCGTCAAACAGCTCATACGCCGGCCTCAGCCCGAGGCCGCTCCGGGGAATCTCGCCCACGCCGCGCCACTTGCGCGGCACCACTTCAAAAACCTCGTTGACCAGTTGCTGGGCCGGCTGGTTGCCAAGGCGGCGGACCGCCCGCGCGTACTGGTTCTCGACTTCGGCGCGGCCTTCCTCCAGCTGCTTCACGCACATGAAGACGCCCTGGAGGATGTCAATCGGCTCGAAGCCCGTGACAACGATGGGCACGTGGTACCGCGCGGCGATGGGTTCGTATTCGGTGAAGCCCATGACGGTGCACACGTGGCCGGCGGCCAGAAAACCCTGCACCTTGCCGGCAGGCGACGACAGGATCGCCTCCATCGCCGGCGGCACCAGGACGTGCGAGACCAGCAGCGAGAAGTTCGTGATCCCCTTCCGCGCGGCCTGGAAGACCGCCATCGCGTTGGCGGGCGCCGTGGTCTCGAACCCCACCGCGAAGAACACGACCTCGCGATCGGGATTCCGTTCGGCCAGCGCCACGGCATCAAGAGGCGAGTACACGATGCGCACGTCGCCTCCGCCGGCCTTCACGGTCAGCAGATCGCGGTCGCGGCCCGGTACGCGGAGCATGTCGCCAAACGAA
Source organism: Acidobacteriota bacterium (assembly GCA_024653875.1). Classification (GTDB taxonomy): domain Bacteria; phylum Acidobacteriota; class Vicinamibacteria; order Vicinamibacterales; family SCN-69-37; genus SYFT01. The sequence continues at coordinate 2,914 of JANLHE010000207.1, read as the reverse complement.
CAGAAGATCACACCTGGCTTTGCCGCGATCTCGATGGCCTTTTCGATGAGCTCAAGGGGCGTGACGCACACGGGGCACCCGGGGCCGTGCACAAGCGTGACCTCCGGCGGCAGCAGGGTATCAACGCCGAACTTGACGATGGCGTGTGTCTGGCCGCCGCACACCTCCATCAATGTCCACGGCCTGGTCGTGATCCGGCGCAGCGCCCGCGCGTAGGCCTGCGCGCCGGCCCGGTCGCGATATTCGTCGATGAACTTCATGACGGCTCGTCTCCCAGCTCGGCGAGCTCGCCCATGGCCCTGAGGTACGAAAACACTTTCGCGGCCTCGTCCTCGTCGACGGTCGAGATGGCAAAGCCCACGTGCACCAGCACGAAGTCGCCCACCGCCGCCTCGGGGACATAACTCAGGTTCACGCGTTTGGTGATGCCGGAGAAGTCCACGGTGCCGCTGCGCAGAATCGGGTCGTCTCCCTCAATCGCCATGATGCGTCCGGGTACCGCTAGACACATGACACGTATCCCTCCTTCGTTGATGCACGCACGCCCCAGGCGGCGGACTGCCGCCGCTCCCGCGCGGCGCCGATCAGTTGTCCCAACGCGATGCCGCCGTCGTTGGGCGGCACCTGCTGATGCCAGTGCGGCGTGAGTCCGGCCGCGCGAAGCCGGCGATCCACCTGCTCCACCAGCACCACGTTCTGAAAGCAGCCGCCCGAGAGCACCACGCGCGGGCGGCCCGCGGTCGCGGCCACGGTCGCGATCACGTCCGCCATCGTGTTGTGCCAGCGTGCCGCCAGCACCGGCACCGGCGTGCCCGACGCGCGGTCGTCAAGCAGCGCCCGGATGGCCGGCCCCCAGTCCGCCACCCACGGCGTCGACCGGTCCCGATCACCCGCGTCGAGTGTCCAGGGGTACGCCGTCTGCTCGCGCGGATCGGCCGCCCACTCGAGCTCCATGGCCGCCTGTCCTTCGTACGAGGCGTGGTGCCGAACCGCCAAGAGCGATGCGACCGCGTCAAACAGCCGCCCGGCGCTGGAGGTCACCGGCGCGTTCAGGTGGCGGTCGATCGCGCGGCGCCACAGGCCCTGCTCCGCCTCAGAGGCGACGCCGGCGAGAAGATCGGCCGGAGGAAGACCCAGTTCGTGCGACACGCCGAAGGCCGATCGGCGCGGTTCACGCGCGGCGCGTTCGCCGCCGGGCAACCGGAACGGGCGAAGGCACGCCAACCGCGCCCATCGCTCGTCATCCACCAGGAGAAATTCTCCGCCCCAGACGGTGCCGTCGGGACCGGCGCCCGTGCCATCCCAGGCCACGCCGAGCCACTCACCCGCAAGCCCGTGTTCGGCCGCGCAGGCCAGGACGTGCGCCAGGTGGTGCTGGATCAGCGTCACGGGTACGCCGCTCGCGACGGCAATGCGCGTGGAGGCGTAGTCGGGATGCAGGTCGGCCGCCATTCGCTCCGGTGTCACGTGGTAGAGCGACTGGAGGCTTCCCAGCACGCGCATGAAGGCCTCGCGCGCCTCCGCCGTGTCGAGATCGCCGATGTGCTGGCTCAGGAACACCTGCGACGCCACGCTGACGGCCACTGTGTTCTTCTGATGCGCGCCGACGGCCACGATCTGGGGAACGGGCGACGTCAGCGACACGGGCAACGGGGCGTACCCGCGGGCGCGTCTCAGCAGCACCTCGCGCCCCAGTTGCACGCGCGCGATCGAGTCGTCCACGTGGCGCACGATCGGACGGTCGTGCACAAGGAAGCAGTCCGCAAGTCCGGCCAGACGCTCCAACGCCTCGTGCTCGTCCGTGCAGATTGGTTCCTCGGCGCGATTGCCGCTCGTGGCCACCACGGCCTCACCCACATCGGCCAGCAGCACGTGATGCAGTGGCGTGCCCGGCAGCATGACGCCCAGCCAGGGATTGTTCGGGGCCACCGACGGCGCCACCGCGACGGCACCGTCACGCCGCCGAAGGAGCACGATGGGCGCCTCGGGAGCCTCCAGCAATCGCCGCTCGGCCGCGGACACCTCGCACAACGCGGCGGCTTCCGCGATCGATGACGCCATCAACGCCAGCGGCTTCTCCTCCCGATGTTTTCGGGCACGCAGGTCCCGGACCGCCGCGTCATGGCTCGCCAGCGCCATCAGGTGAAAGCCGCCCAGTCCCTTGACGGCCACGAGGCGGCCGTCGCGCAGCGCCGCGGCCGCCTGCGTCATGGCCGCGTCGCCGGTCGCCAGGGTGCGGCCGTCCGCGTCCCACAGGGCCACCATCGGGCCGCATGCCGCACAGGCGTTTGGCTGCGCGTGGAAGCGGCGATTGTGCGGGTCGCGGTACTCCGCCGCGCACGCGGGGCACATGGCGAACGCCCGCATCGACGTGCGCGCGCGGTCGTACGGAAGCGATTCAATCAGGCTGTATCTGGGGCCGCAGTTCGTGCAGTTGGCAAAGGGATACCTGTAACGCCGGTTCGCGGGATCCGCGATCTCGGCCCGGCAGTCGTCGCACGTGGCAATGTCCGCGGGGACGAGGGTCGTCGGCCCGCCGGGCGCATGGCTGTCGAGAATCCGGAAGTCCGTCGCGCCGATCGCGTCCAGCCAGACCGCTTCAATGCCGTGGATGCTCGCCCGTGGCGGCCGCTCGGGCTCGATGGCCAGCCGGAACGCCTCGAGGCTCGACCGCGGCCCTTCGGCCTCGATGACCACGCCTTCCGGCGTGTTCATGACCGATCCGGCAATCCCCTCTCGGATGGCAAGACGGTAGACAAACGGCCGGAACCCGACGCCCTGGACCACCCCGCGGACGATGAGCCGAAGGCGCTCACGCACGAACCGCCGCCACCTGGGCCGAGAGCCACGCGCACCAGTCGTCCAGGCCGGCGCCGGTGGTGCACGAGACTTCAAAGACCCGAAGAGCCGGGTT
>JANLHE010000204.1 GCA_024653875.1 Acidobacteriota bacterium | reverse complement strand
CCGAAGGGCACCTCCGGCGCCATCTCGCTGCAAGGCACGCTCGCGGGCGTGGTCTCGGCTGCCGCGATCGCGGCGGCGGGCGCGTGGCTGGGCCTGGTGCCGATGGCGGCCGTGCCCGTCATCACCGGGGCGGCCACCGCGGCCTCGCTGCTGGAAGGGGTCCTTGGCGCCACGCTGGAAGCCCGGGGTATGCTGACCAACGACGCGGTCAACTTCGTCAACTCCGCGATGGGCGCGGCGCTGGCGATGGGGCTGTGGATGATCGCCTGACCGTTATGTCGCAGGTACGCCTCTACGCGGAACTGGCCCGCCCCTTCACGCTGGTCGCCCCCGCCCTCGGGTTCCTGTCCGGCGCGGTGACCGCCATCGGCGCCGCGCCTCACGAGCCCTGGTCCTGGGGCATGCTCCTGCCGGGCGTGACGGGCGCGGTGATGGCCGCCGTCTTCAATGCCGGCAGCAACGCGCTGAATCAGATTTACGACCTCGAGATCGACCGCGTCAACAAGCCCAGACGCCCGCTGACGTCGGGACGGATGACGATGCGCCAGGCATGGGTGTTCACGGTGGCGGCGTACGCCCTCACCCTGCTGCTCGCGTGGCTGGTGGCGCCGGGGGGCCGCCACGAGTGTTTCTGGATCGTGGCCATCGCGGTGGTGGCGACGATTGTGTATTCGGTGCCGCCGCTCCGCACCAAACAGCTGGGCATGTGGGCCAATATCACCATCGCCATTCCGCGCGGCGTGCTGCTGAAGGTCGCCGGGTGGTCCGCCGTCAAGACCGTGGTGGGCGTGGAGCCGTGGTTCATCGGCGGCATCTTCGGCCTGTTCCTGCTCGGGGCGTCCACCACCAAGGACTTCGCCGACATGGAGGGCGACGCGAAGGGCGGCTGCCGCACCCTGCCGATCATCCACGGCGTGACGAAGGCGGCGTGGCTGATCTCGCCGTCGTTCATCGTGCCCTTCCTGCTCATCAACGTGGGCGCGTGGACCGGCATCCTCACCGGCCAGCCGGTGCTGCTGCACGCGCTGGGACTGGGGATGACGCTGTATGGGGTCTACGTCTGTTACCTGATGCTGCGGCGGCCGGAAGACCTGGCGACCGACGAGAACCACGTCTCCTGGGCGCACATGTACCGGATGATGTTCGTCCTGCAGATCGGTTTCGCGCTGGCGTACGTGCTCTGATACTTCGATTTCACGCCTGCGCCCTCACGGCCGGCTCTGGCGGACGGCCTCCCAGTCGAACAGGCTGAAGTTCGCTGGACTCGGCCCCGTACGCCAGCAGCGTACGACCTGCAGGTCGCTCCAGTCCCAGATGCGCTCGTGATTCAGATCGACGTCAGGATCGGTGTTCCATCTGTCGTGCGGGAAGCAGTACGCACCGGTCCCGGCGACGAGGATCGAGAGCGCCAGCGCGACGAGCGCCGCCATCCGCCGCCAGCGCCTGGCGGCGACCCAGCCCACCCCCATGGCCGCGGCCGGCGCCAACGGGATCAGCGCATCCACCAGGTAGCGGGGCCCGAAGGTGTGCCCTCCCCACCACATCGAGTAACACGAGTAGGCTCCGAACTGGACGATCGCGGCCCACGTCCACCACCGCCCGCCACGCGCCGGCCCCTCGCGCCGCGCCAGGTACATGCCGATGAACGCCACGAGCACCACGGGGCTGAAGACGATCAGCCCGCGATTCGGCGAGACGAGAAGCCCTGCTGCGCCGACCCACGGCCGCGGGTTCAGCGTGCCGGTGACGCCGTGCACGGCGAGGTTCTGGGCCTGAAGCATGGGGGTCGCCCCGAGCACGTCGCCGAACCACCACCACTGGAAGGCCATGAGTACTGCCGCGGCCGCGGCCACGACGGCGACCGCACTCGCGGCCCGCTTGAGTCCGACGTGGGCCATCAGGCCGGCGAGCAGCACGACGACCATCGGGCCGATCTGCGGCCGGGCCGACGCGGCCAGCGCCACGCCCATCGCACCGGCGACCACCCAGCCCACCTGCAACTCGTCGCGAGGTCGGAACCACGCGTAGAGCGCGATGGCCAGGCCGATGCTCACTGTTTCGAGTTGCCACAGCGTCCCGCTCGCCAGCGGCCACAGGTTGGTGCCCAGTCCCAAACCCAGTGCCACGAGGAACGCTGTCTGAATGCCAAACGTACGCGCGAGGGCCGAGAAGACGAGCGCGACAGCCGCGGCCGTCAACACGGACGCGGTGAGTTTCGCGATCAAGTTCGGCGCAAGCGGCGCGCGAAGGTCAACAAGGCGCGTCACGTGCAGGATCGACGCGGGAATGGCCGCTTCGATGGACGGCACGACGGAATAGGCGGATCGGTAACGACCGTGTCGATCGCGCTGAAAGGCCGGCCGCGTGCCGTAGTCCGGCGCCATCGCCACCACCCTGTCCAGCGTCAGCCGGCCGTACAAAGCAAGTTCCCGCGCGGCAAACTTCGTGGGCTGCGAATCGTAGGTCGGCATTTCGCGCCCATTGGAGTTGTAGACGAGGACGAGCCCGAT
>JANLHE010000200.1 GCA_024653875.1 Acidobacteriota bacterium | reverse complement strand
TCGTTATGACGCCGGGCTGGCGTCGATGACCGACGTCCTGGCGGCCGCGGCCGCCACGCTGGATGCAGAAGCGCGGCGCGTCGCCGCATTGGTTGATGCCCTTGTCGCGAACGCCGGCCTGCAGCGCGCGCTTGGCCGCTTGCCACGGAAATGAACATGGACATGAAAAGGACACTCGTGAAGACACGTACCTGGGCGGTGGTTTTGTCACTCTCGATCGGGGCGGCCGCCTGCGGCGGCGCGCCGGACACGTCGCCGGCCGCTGACACCGCGACGGCCGTGCCGGTGGCCGTCGACCGCGTGGCCATCACGGCGTCCGCCGGCAGTTTTGACACGGGCGGCACGTTGGTCGCGCGTCAGACCGCGATTGTGGCGAGCCGGGTCATGGCGCCCATTACCCGCGTCACCGTCGTGCCGGGCGACCGCGTGCGGCGCGGCCAGGTGCTGGTGGTGCTCGAGGGCGACGAGATGACGGCGCAGGCCGCGCGTGCCCGCGCCGGGCTGGAGAGCGCCCGCGCCGGTGCGCGCGTGGCGGCTTCGGACCGCGCCGCCGCCGCCGCCGGCGTCACGCTGGCGCGTGCCACCTACGAACGCATCGCGACGCTGCATGCGGAACGCTCCGCCACCTCGCAGGAGTTGGACGAGGCGGGCGCGGCGCTCAAACAGGCGGAGGCCCGGGCGGCCATGGCCGCCGCGCAGGCCGACATGACCGATCGCGGCATCGAGGCTGCCGAGGCGGGCACGCGCGCCGCGGACATCGCGCAGTCGTGGAACACGCTGGCCGCGCCCTTTGACGGCGTCGTCTCGGCGCGTCACGCCGATCCCGGCACCATGGCCGCGCCAGGCCAGCCCCTGCTCACGCTGGAAGGCACCGGCGCCCTGCAGATGGATGTCCGCGTGGACGCGTCGCGGGCCGCGGCGCTCGCGGTGGGGCAGCCCGCCGAGGTGCGAATCGACGCGAGCGGCACCGACGAGTGGACGGCCGGCCGCATCGCCGAAATCGCGCGCGTCGATCCGGCATCGCACAGCTTCGTGGTGACCGTGGACGTGGCCGCGAACACCAACTGGCGGTCCGGCCTGTTTGGCCGGGCCCGCTTCAGCGGTCCCTCCGCCGAACGCCTGACGGTCTCCGCAGACGCGGTTGTCACACGCGGACAACTGACCTTCGTGTATGTCGTGGGCGCCGACGACCACGCGCGGCTGCGGATGGTGTCGCTTGGAGAGGCCGGCGGCGACCGCGTTGACGTGCTGGCCGGCTTGTCCGACGGCGACCGCGTGGTGTTGCGCCCGGCCCCGGCGCTGGCTGACGGCGCGAAGGTGCGCGCCGGCGCGCCCGCCCCGGAAGGAGCGCGGTAATGAGCCACCCCGTCGGCCTGGCGGGCCGCTTCGCGTCGATGTTCATTCGATCGAAGCTGACGCCCCTCATCATCGTCTCGTCCATCCTGCTGGGCGTCTACGCGGTCATCGCGCTGCCGCGCGAGGAGGAACCGCAGATCGTGGTCCCGATGATCGACGTGTTCGTCGATCTGCCGGGCGCCTCCCCCGCTGAAGTGGAGCAGCGCGTGACGCGGCCGCTGGAGCAGCGCCTGTGGGAAGTTCCCGGGCTGGAATACCTCTACTCGACGTCGAGTCCCGGCCGCGCCATGATCATCGCCCGCTTCATCGTGGGTGAAGACGAGGAGCGGGCGCTGGTGCGCCTGAACCAGAAGCTCGACGCGCTCGCCGGACTGCTGCCGGCAGCCGCGTCCGCGCCGCTCGTGCAGGCCCGGTCCATCGACGACGTGCCCGTGATGGCGCTGACGTTGTGGGGACCGGCCTACGACCCGTCGCAGTTGCGGCAGGTGGGCGCGCAGCTGCGCGATGTGCTCAAGGAAGTGCCCGACACGTCGGAGATCACGATCATCGGCGGCCAGCCGCGACAGGTGACGATCGATCTCGACCCGCCGGCGCTTGAAGCGCGCGGCCTGGATCCGCTGCGCGTGCAGCAGGCGCTCGCGCGCGCCAACGTCAGGACCACCGGCGGCCAGGTCGTGAGCGGCAACGTCTCCACGATCGTGGAAGCCGGCAGCTGGCCGGGCACCGTGGCGGCGCTGCGCGAGGTGGTGGTCGGCGCGCCGCAGGGCGTGCCGGTGCGCCTGGGCGATGTCGCGCGGGTGACCGATGGCGGCGGCGAGCCCGATAGCGTCGTCGCGTTTCACTCGAATCCAACGACCACGCATCCGGCCGTCACGCTGGCGATTGCCAAGCGCAAGGGCACGAACGCGATCGATCTGACGCAGCGCCTGGAGCACAAGGTCGAGAGCGTGCGCGGGCACCTGCTGCCGGCAGACCTGAACGTCACGATCACGCGCGACTATGGCGAAACGGCCGCGCACAAGTCCAACGAACTGTTGTGGCACATGCTGCTGGCCGTCCTCTCGGTCTCGGCGCTGATATGGTGGGCCCTCGGCCGCCGCGAATCCGTCGTGGTGCTGACCGCGATTCCGGTGACGCTGGCGCTCACGCTGTTCGTGTTTTATCTCTACGGGTACACCCTGAATCGCATCACGCTGTTTGCGCTGATCTTCTCGATTGGCATTCTGGTGGACGACGCGATCGTGGTGGTGGAGAACGTGGTACGCCACCTGCGGCTGTCACGCCCAGGCCAGGTGCTCGACGCGGTCGTGGTGCGCGCCGTCGACGAAGTGGGCAACCCGACCATCCTGGCGACGCTGACCGTGGTGGGCGCCATCCTGCCGATGGCGTTTGTGGGCGGGCTGATGGGGCCCTACATGCGTCCCATTCCAATCGGCGCCACCGCCGCGATGCTGTTTTCCCTCGTGGTGGCGTTCATCGTCACGCCGTGGGCGTCCGTGCGACTGCTGTCGCATGCCGGCGGGCACCATGACGAGCGCGAGGATCGCCTGACGCAGGTCTATCGCAGGGCGATGGGCCGGCTGATTAACAACGTGCGGACGCGATGGGCGTTCCTGGGCGGCGTGGCCGTGCTGCTTCTGGCGTCGGTCGCCCTGGTGCCGCTGGGCCTGGTGAAGGTCAAGATGCTGCCGTTCGACAACAAGAGCGAGCTGCAGGTGATGGTGCGCATGCCCGATTCCGCGCCGCTCGAGACGACCGCGCGCGTGGCCGAGGCGATTGCCGAGGAAGCGATGCGGGATCCGGCCGTGCTGGGCGCGCAGAGTTACGTGGGCACCGCGTCGCCGTACACGTTCAACGGACTGGTCCGGCATTACTTCCTGCGGCAGGCGCCGAATCTGGCCGACGTGCAGGTGCAGTTGCTGCCGAAGGGCGAGCGCTCGGAGCAGAGCCACGCGATTGCCACACGACTGCGTGAACGGCTGCTGCCGGTGGCGTTGCCGCTGGGCGCGCTGATTCAGGTGGTGGAGGTGCCGCCGGGACCGCCCGTGCTCCAGACGCTGGTGGCCGAGGTCTACGGTCCGGACGCCGATGCCCGGCACGCCCTCGCGCGCGATGTCAAAGGCGTCTTTGAGGGCGCCACGGGCGTGGTGGACGTGGATTGGTATGTGGAGTCCGAGCGGCCGAAGTGGCAGCTGGACGTGGACCCCGACAAGGCGGCGCAAAGCGGCGTGTCGGCGGCGGAGGTGGCGTCCGTGGTGCGGATGGCCGGCGCCGGGATGCCCGCGGGCCTGCTGCACGACCCGCGCGCGCGCGAGGCCGTGCCGGTGATGCTGCGGCTCCCGAAGGCGCAGCGTGGATCGATCGAGCACCTGTCGTCGATCCGGCTGCAGGGCCTGTCGCCCGTGTCGGTCGGAGAACTCGCGCGGGTCACGGGCGGCGTTGAAGCGCCGAGCATCTACCACAAGAACCTGCTGCCGGTGACATACGTGACGGCCGATGTCGCCGGTGCGGTGGAGAGTCCGGTGTACGCCATCCTGCAGATGAACAAAGCGCTCGAGAACGTGCGCGTGCCCAATGGATCGCCCGTCGAGGTGTTGAACACCGCGCCGCCGTTCGACAGCTCCGGGTATGCCATGAAGTGGGACGGCGAGTGGCACATCACCTACGAGGTGTTTCGCGACCTCGGCATCGCGTTTGCCGCCGTGCTGATCCTCATCTACATCCTGGTGGTCGGGTGGTTCCAGTCGTTCTCCACGCCGCTCACGATCATGATGGCGATTCCGTTCTCGCTGGTGGGCATCCTGCCCGCGCACGCGCTGGGCGGGGCGTTCTTCACGGCGACGTCGATGATCGGCTTCATCGCCGGCGCGGGCATCGTGGTGCGCAACTCGATCATCCTGGTGGACTTCATCGAGCTGCGGGTGAAGGACGGCATGCCGCTGGCCGAAGCCGTGGTGGACGCCGGCGCGGTGCGATTCCGCCCGATGGCCCTGACGGCCGCGGCCGTCATCGTCGGGTCGGCGGTCATTCTGGCCGATCCGATCTTCCAGGGCCTGGCCATTTCGCTGATGGCCGGCGAGGTGGCGTCGCTGCTGCTCTCGCGCGTGACCGTGCCGGTTGTGTACTACGCGATGGCGCGCCGGCGGAACGACGTGACCGGCGAGTCCACGCCGGACGTGCCCACGACACAAGGAGTGCCCGCATGACTGCGACGTTGAAACGGATTCTCGTGCCGGTGGATTTCGGGGACGCCTCGGCGGCGGCCGTCCAGGTGGCCGGTGCCCTGGCCCGCGGGTGCGGCGGACAGCTGACGCTGCTGCACGCGGAAGCGCTGGAGGCGCCCCTGTATTTCACCAGCGACCAGGTGAACGCGCTGGCGGCCGAACGCCGGCTGCGCGAGGTGCAGGCCCGGAAATACCTGGAGACCTTCGGCCGGCGGCAGCTGGCCGCGGCCGGAGTGACCGTGGATCACATGACGGCCGTGATTGAATCACGGCCGCCGGTGGAGGCGATCGAACGCCATGCCGCGGAGGCCGACCTGATCGTCATCGGGACCCATGGCCGGCGCGGGCCGAGCCTGTGGTGGCTGGGTTCGGTCGCCGAGCGCGTGTTGCGTGACGTCACCACGCCCGTGCTCGTGGTGCATGCGGGACAGGCTACCGGCCCCGTGCTGCGCCGGCTCGCGGTCTACGCCGCGCCCGGCCTGAGCGGCGACGCGGCGCTGGCCCTCGCGCGGAACATCGGCGTGGCCTTCGGCGCGGAGGTCGTTGACCGCCGCGGCGAGGCGGTCGCGCCCGAGGACATGTTCGCCGGCGTGTCCATGGTCGTGGTGGCCGAGCCGCAAGTCCACGACCGGTTGTGGCGCACCCGCGTGGGTGAGCCGTTGATTCGCACGGGCGCGGGGCCCGTGCTGTTTGTGCCGGAGGAGGCGAGATGACTGTTGAGCCGATGTTGCGATTGATTGCCGGGGCCTTTGTGATGGCGAGCGTGCTGCTCGGCATGTACGTGGACGCCCGCTTTTTCTGGTTCACGCTGTTCGTGGGCGCGAACCTGTTCCAGTCCGCCTTCACGCGCTGGTGTCCGATGATGGCGATCCTGAAGAAGGTCGGCGTGAGGGGATAAGATCGATCCATGCCCGCCCCCGACGATCTGCGCTACGCCCGCCACCTGCTCCTGCCGGAGTTCGGGCGGGCGGGGCAGCAGCGGCTGCTGGATGCGCGCGTCCTGCTGATTGGCGTCGGCGGCCTCGGGTCGCCGGCGGCGCTGTATCTGGCGGCGGCGGGCGTCGGCACCCTGGGTCTGGTCGACTTCGATGTGGTGGACGAGACGAACCTGCATCGTCAGATCATCCACGGCACCCCTGACATCGGGCGGTCGAAGCTGGCGTCGGCGGCCGACGCGATTGAGGCCATCAACCCAGGTGTGCGGCTGGAACTCCACGAGGAGCTCTTCGACGTCACCAACGCCAGACGCCTGGTCGACGCCTATGACATCGTGATCGACGGCACCGACAACTTTCCCACGCGGTATCTGGTGAACGACGCGTGCGTGATGAGCGGCACGCCGAACGTGTACGGCAGCATCTTCCGCTTCGAGGGACAGGCGGCGGTGTTCGCCGCGCCGGGCGGGCCGTGTTATCGCTGCCTGCACCCCAAACCGCCGCCGGACGGACTGATTCCCGGTTGCGCCGAGGCCGGCGTGCTGGGCGTGCTGCCCGGCATCATCGGGACCATACAGGCCACGGAAGCCATCAAGCTGATGACGGGCATGGGCGAGCCGCTGGTGGGGCGCCTGCTGCTGTATGACGCACTACGGATGAAGTTCCGCGACATCACGCTCACGCGCGATCCGGACTGTCCCGTGTGCGGAGATGCGCCGACGATTACGACGCTGGTGGCGTACGATCAAGTGTGCGAATCCCAGGCTCTTCCGAGTCCCGGGGCTTCAGCCCCGGGCCTTGGGGCTGAGGCTCTTCGGAGCCCCGGGGCTTCAGCCCCGGGGGATGGAACAATGAAAGATGCAATGACCGTCGACGAACTCAATCAGTGGCGCGAGTCGGGCCACCCCCACATGCTGATCGACGTGCGCGAGCCGTTCGAGCACGCCTCGGCGCGCATCGAGGGCGCGGTGCTGATTTCGATGGGGGAGGTCATGTCGCGGCTCGACGTGCTCGCGACCGATCGCACCATCGTGGTGCAGTGCCAGTCCGGCGCCCGCAGCGCCCGGGTCACGGCCGCGCTCCGTGCCAAAGGCTACGACGCCGTCAACCTCACCGGCGGCATCCAGGCGTGGCGGATGGCCGGGCAC
>JANLHE010000198.1 GCA_024653875.1 Acidobacteriota bacterium | reverse complement strand
CTGCGTTCGAATACCAGGTCGGGGCCGTCGAGCCGGTAGCTCTCCGGCGTCGTGTACGTTTCCGAGATGCGCAGGCGGAGCGACTGGCCCTGCTTCACGGCAGGGAAGTGAATCACCACCACTTCGGTCTCCGGCGTCACCTCGCCGACACTCAGGTTCGCTGCCGTGACGGCAGCGCCCTTCAGCGTCTCGTGGCGCAGCGCCTCGCCGGTGTCGAGCACGTACGCCGATGGATTCGACACGCGCGCGCCGGTGCGCACCACGTTCAGGTACTTGTCCGTGCCCGGCCGTGACTCGGTGTAGTCGTGGTACAAACTGAACGCGCTGGTACCGGGCTGCTGCAGGAAATAGACGATGTCGCGATCCTGCGTGGCGCGTTCGGTCAGTCGCGCGCGTTCGGTGGCGCGTTGCGACGCGGGCTCCCAGCTTCGCGCATTCGTCAGCGGTGTCGGAGCGGCCGCAGGCCCTGTCGGAACTCCCGCTCTCATCGTCACCGTCATCGTCGCGTCACCAGCGATCTGGTGCATGTAGCTGACCGCGATGCGTCCGTCTGGCTCCGAGAGGATCTGCGAGGCGATGTCGGCTGAGAGGACCTCGTATCCCGCTGGCAGGACGACCGTGCCGCGGGGCGAGGGAATCGGCCACGTGAACGTCACAATCAGGCCGTCACGCTTGTACATCCCCGGGTTCCTGGCATCCATCTGGAAGCGAATGCGGCCCTGGCCGTCCCTGGGCACGGGCCTGGCGAGCGTCATTCGCACGGACCGCACACCGGCGTCCGCCGTGACCGTGAGCGCGGCGCCGGTCATGAGGTCTGTCGCCCTGAAGCCCGATCCCTGTGTGCGGGGCCAGGGATAAAACGCATGCTCGGTCGCGCCGGCCGTGACCGCCGCCGCCTCGTGAATGACCCTGAACGAGCCGGTGTCCGGCGAAGCCAGCTCGATGCGCGTGTAGGCGTCCTGCTCAGGCTGGGCCGGCACCTGGGCGATGAGGCCCGCCGCGCCAAGCGTAATCGCCACTCCAGCGATGCGAATCGTCAGAGACCGCATGTGGTCACACAACCCTTTCTGGCCGCGAGTCCTGCTTCGAGTGCGCGTGCCGTCGGGGTATCGGCGAGTCCGCCGAGCGCGGTGCATCGATGTTCACGCGGCATGCGACCTGCGACGCGGCGCGCGGCATCCACCACTTCGTCGAACGGAATGATCTGATCAAACCCGGCGAGCGCCATGTTGGCGCACGAGGCGGCGTGGCTGGCGGCCAGCACGTTCTTGCCGAGGCACGGCACTTCCACGCGGCCGGCGACCGGATCGCAGATGAGGCCCAGCATGCTCTGCAGCGCCATCGAGGCCGCGGCGAGCGCCTGCGGCAGCGTGCCGCCGGCCAGTGTCACCAGGGCGGCGGCGGCCATCGCGGCGGCCGAGCCGCCCTCGGCCTGGCATCCGCCCACTTCGGCCGCGAAGGTCCACTGGCTCGCGATGAACAGGCCGATGGCTCCGGCGGCCAGCATGGCGCGGGCCATGTCCTCTTCCGACTTACCCATCTCTTCCGCGAACGCGATGCAGGATCCCGGCAGCGCGGCACACGCGCCCGCCGTGGGCGCGGCGACGATCACGCCCATGGAACTCTTCACCTCCATCAGCGCCGTCACATACAGGACCGTGCGGGCCAGCGCGCCGGTGTCCAGGAGGCGGTCCGCTTCGAGGTGCCGCTTGAACTCGCCGGACTGATGACCCAGCATCCGGTCTTCATAAGTGGTACCCGCGATGCCCTCGCCGATTGACGTGCGAAGGAGGCGGACGATGTCGACCATCTTCGAGACCACCTCGTCGTGGGTCAGGCCGCCGCGCGCCATTTCGTACTCGACGGCCCATTCCCACAGGGGGCGGTTCCGCCCCGCGTCGTGTGACACGAGCTCGGCGGCGGTCGAGAAGGGCACCAGCAGGCCGGCGCGTGAGCGCACCGGCAAGACGGGACCGAGGCGGCGGACATCCATGCCAGGCACCATGCCGCGCAGCTGCGCCTCCAGCGCATCGCCGGCAAATCCCTGCGCCCGAACCCGCACGAGCGTGCCGCTCTCGACACGGCTGACGGCGATGTCGTCTGCCTGCATGCCGGCGCGCAGGCATGCGACAGCCGAGGAGGTCTGGGACGGGTCCGGCAGAAAGACCAGCGTCTCGGAGTAGTCGCCGCCGATCGATACGGGGAAGCCGTCGATCTCCAGCACCTCCATCATGCCGCCGCCGGTGGAGATGGCGATGAGCGTGTGGCGTTCGCGCGCGTTGGCGAGGGTCAGCCGATACGTATTCGGGTGCGGATCGCGCGTATCGACGACCGCGACGTCGAACCTGATGCCGGAATCGCGCAGGGTGGCCACCGAATCGGGGAGGCGCGAGTCCGCCGCGTCCCAGCCGAGGAGTCCGCCGCACAGGCCCATGTCCGAGCCCTGGCTGTCGTGGGTGGTCGGGAGCGAGCCCTGCGCGTCGAATTCGACAAGGACCCGGGTGATGTCCGCGCCCATCAGATCGCGCGCGAGCCGGCCGATGCGAAGCGCGGCGGCGCAGTGCGACGAGGACGAGCCCCGCATCACCGGGCCGATGACGTCGTTGAAGATGCTGACCTGCATGGAATGCGCAGTATAACGAGTCCACGGCCCCGCGCTAGACTCTCATCATGCCTTTCGGCCGTTCTTTTCTTCCGCTGTGGCCCCTCGATCCGTCGGCGACATATCTCAATCACGGGACGGTGGGCGTGGTGCCGATTCGCGTGGCCGAGGCCCAGCAGGCGTGGCGCGACCGCATCGAGCGCCACCCCGCCAGGTTCATGCTGCGCGACCTGTGGAGTTTCACCGGGTCCGCGACCAGCGGCCCCACGCTGATGCGGCAGGCCGCGGCCGGCGTGGCGGCGTTTGTGGGTGCGCGCGCGGACGACCTGGTTTTTGTGGACAACACGTCGACCGGCGTGAACGCCGTCCTGAGGTCGATGACGTTCGCCCCGGGCGACGAGATTCTCGTCACCGATCACATCTACGGGGGTTTGCTGACAGCGGTGCACTACATTGCGCGCCGATCGGGCGCGGCGGTGCGCGTCGCCTCGATGCCGTATCCGGCGTTCGATCCGGCGTTGGCGGTGGAGCGGTTGTCCGCCGGGATAACCGATCGCACGAAGCTCGTGCTGGTGGATCACATCGCGGCCGAGAGCGCGATCGTGTTCCCGGTTGAAGACCTGGTGCGTGTCTGCAAAGCGCGCGGCGTGCCCGTCCTGGTGGACGGCGCGCATGTGCCTGGTCAGCTCGCGCTGGATGTGTCGGCGATTGGCGCCGACTACTACGTCGCCAACCTGCACAAGTGGGCGATGGCGCCGCGCAGCAGCGCGTTCATGGTGGTGGCGCCGGAACGCCAGCGCGACCTGCATCCGCCGGTCGTCTCCTGGGGGCTCGACACGGGCTTCACGCAGGAATTCGACTGGGTTGGCACCCGCGACCCCACGCCGTGGCTGACGGCGCCGGAGGGCATCCGGTTCCTGCAGGATCTCGACTACGGCGCGCTGCGCGGGTACAACCACGACCTCGCGTGGCATGCCGCGCGCCACCTGACGGATCTCTGGGACACACCGCTCGAGATTCCCGAGTCAGCCATCGGCAGCATGGTCAGCGTCATGACGCCCGCGTCGATCGGCTCCGCGAAGCCGGACGCGGTCCGCCTGCGCGACCGGCTGCTGTTCGATCACAACATCGAGGTGCAAGTGCATGCCCGCGCCGGCCGCGTCTGGGTGCGCGTGTCGGCCCAGGCGTACAACGACCACAGCGACATCGAGAAGCTTGGCCGCGCGCTGCTGGGCTAGTAGACGCCTTCCGTGACCGAGGACTGGAGCTTCGAAAACGGCCGCACGTTGCGCACGCCGTCCCAGGGGTACGTCTCGCACGGCGGTTCGCGCTCGGCCTCGTCGCGTTCAAGGAAACGGGGGATGAAGAATTCCTTCGTCAGCGTCGTCAGCCGCACGCGGCCGGTCTGGCCGTAGGGGACCAGCTTCATCGGGTTGTCGGGATCCACGACCTCCAGCACCGCGCGCGGGATGGGCGGGTAGTAGATGATCGCGTAGTTGTCCGTGATGTCGAAGGGCTTGTGCGTGGCCAGGCCCATCAGCGTGTTGCCGTAGGTGGGCGCGAAGTAGATGCCGTCGAGCACTTCCTCGCGGACCCAGCGGTGGAACTGCGGCGTCATCTCGGTACCACCGCAGAAGATGCCGGTGATGCCGGCCTTCTTGAGCGAAATCTTCTCGGCCAGCGCCTCAAGCAGTTTCGGCGTGATGAACAGGCACTTGATGGTGTCGTGCGCCTTGAGCAGGGTCAGCGCCTGATCGATGACGTGCCGCTTGTACGCCTCCACCTGATCCATCTGGCGCGCCTTGATGAGCTTGATGACCCAGCGCGGATCAAGATCCAGGCAAAACGAAATGCCGCCGCGGTGCTGGGCGAGATGCTCGACCGCCAGCCGCAGGCGCCGGGGGCCCGACGGGCCGACCATCAGCCAGTCGCTGCCTTTGGGGAAGAACTCATCGGGCAGCGTGTCGCTGAACGCCTCGTAGTCGATACGGAAGTCGTCGACGGTGACGCGCGACTTGGGCACGCCGGTGGAGCCGCCGGTCTCGAACGTGTAGATCGGCCGGTTCGCGTAGGGCTTCGGCACCCAGCGCCGGACGGGGCCGCCGCGCAGCCAGTCATCCTGGAAAAAGCCGAAGCGGTCCAGATCTTCGTACGCGCGGATCTCCCTGCGGGGATCCCAGTCGAGTTTTGCCGCGAAGTCGAGCCAGAACGGTGTTCCGGTCTCCGGGCTGAAGTGCCAGTGCACAATCTCGCGCACATGCGCGTCAAGGGCATCCTTGGTCTGGGGCTGCATGGGGAAAGACTACCGTACGAGGACCTCTGAGGTCGGAAACGACCTCAGAGGTCTTAGAATCTACAACATGGTCCACATCCCTCTCATCCGGCGCGGCAAGACCTACCGCAGCATCGACGTGGCGCGCATCGCGCACCATGCCACCCGGGAGCCGGTGGCCGAAATCAGCCAGGCCAACGCGGGGCTGATTCGCCGCGACTTGCTGGCGCAGGACGCCATGCGGGCGTCGCTGACGGCCATTCCGGTCGCGCGACTGATGGAGATGACGCGACAGGCGGCGCATCACTTCGTGCATGACACGCTGCCGCTCGGCGACACGATGCAGTCACCCGGCGACTACGTGGCGCAGCTGTCGGCCACCACGGGGATGCCGCACGTGATGGTGCGGCGCAACATGCAGCGCATCGTCTCCGTGATGGAAAACGTGCCGGAGATTCTGCGCGGCCTCACGCGTGGACTCGACCTGGGCATTCTCGACCGGGGCTTCGGCGAGGTGAACGGCCAGGCGCTGAGTTTCTACCCGAAGACCCGCGCGCTTGGCGTGGTGCTGCCGAGCAATTCTCCCGGCGTGCACGGCCTGTGGATTCCCGCGATTTCAATGAAGATGCCGCTGGTCCTGAGGCCCGGCGGCACCGAGCCGTGGACGCCGTTCCGGCTGATCCAGGCGTTGATGAAGGCCGGCGTGCCCGGCGACGCGTTCAACTACTTCCCCAGTGACCACGCAGGCGCGGGGGAGATTGTCCGCCGCACCGGCCGCAGCATGTTCTTCGGTGATGTGGGCGCGGTGGGTTCGGTGGCCGGTGATCCCCGCGTCGAACTGCACGGGCCCGGGTACAGCAAGGTGCTGTTCGGCGCGGATTTGGCGCCCAAGTGGCGCGACTACCTGGACGTGATGGCGGCGTCGGTTGCCGAAAACGGCGGACGGTCCTGCGTCAACGCGTCGGGCGTGTGGACACCTGCCCATGGCCGGGAGCTGGCCGACGCGCTCGCCGGGCGTCTCGTGACGATCGAACCACGGGCGGCTGACGACCCCGCTGCCGAGATTGCTCCGTTCGTCGATGGCCGCGTGGCCGAGCGGATCTCGCAGCAAATCGATGCGGCCTTGTACGAAGCCGGTGCGGAAGACGTGACCCTGCGCCTGCGGCGGGGCCCGCGGCTGGTGCAGGCGCACGGCGCCACGTTCCTGCTCCCGACGGTCATCCACTGTGCGTCGTCGGACCACCCGCTCGCCAATCGCGAGTTCCTGTTTCCGTTTGTCTCGGTGGTTGACGTGACGGCGGAGCAGATGGCGGCTCTGCCCGAATGTCTTGGATCGACCCTCGCCGTGACCGCGCTGACCAACGATCAGGCCCTGGTTCAGCGTTTGATCGACAGCGACCTCATCGGCCGCCTGAACCTCGGTCCGCTGCAGACCAACCGCATCGCCTGGGACCAGCCGCACGAAGGCAACCTCTTCGAGCACCTGTATGGCCGCAGGGCCTTCCAGAAGGTCGGGTAGCCGGACCCGGGACCTCAGGACCCCAGGACCACGAATGAAGCTTCTGTACCTCACCGCCGGCGCCGCGGAAATGTACTGCGGCAGCTGCCTGCGCGATAACGCGCTCGCGGCGGCGCTGATGGCGCGCGGGCACAACGTGGTGCTGATGCCGATCTACACGCCGACGACGACCGACGAAAAGAACGTGAGCCAGACGCGCGTCTTTTTTGGCGGCATCAGCGTGTACCTCGAGCAGAACGTCCCGTTGTTCCGGCACACGCCGGCCTTCCTCGATCGCCTGTGGGATTCGCCGGCCGTGCTGAGGATGGCGTCAAAACACCAGATCAAGGTCGATCCGGCGTTCCTCGGGGAGATGACGGTGTCGATGCTGAAGGGCGTCGACGGTTATCAGCGGAAGGAAGTGGAGAAGATGATCCATTTCCTGAAGCACGAATCCCGGTTCGACGCCGTGAGCCTGCCCTTTGCGCTTCTCATCGGCCTCGCGAAGCCGCTCAAGGACGCACTCGGTTGTCCCGTCGTCTGCACCTTGCAGGGCGAGGACCTGTTTCTCGACCAGTTGCATGAGCCGTGGAAATCCGAAGCGCGGGAGCTGATTCGCCGCGCGGTGCCGCAGGTGGATCGGTTCATTGCGATCAGCGAGTACTACGCGAAGTTCATGGTGCAGTACTTCGACATCCCGGCGCACCGCATCAGCGTGGTGCCCATCGGCATCAACGTCGGCGGCCATGAGTCCAGGCCGGTGCGCACGGCGCCGCCGTACACCATCGGGTATTTCGCGCGCATCGCGCCGGAGAAGGGCCTGCACGTGCTGGCGGATGCCTACCGCCGCCTTCGCCATCGGCCCGATGTGCCGGAGACGACACTGGTGGCCGGGGGCTACCTGCTGGACGAGCACAAAGACTATCTCGCGGGCATCGAGCGCCGGATGCAGGATTGGGAACTGGATCAGCACTTCACGTACGCGGGAGCGCCCGACCGTGACGGGAAGATCGCGTTGCTGCATTCCTTTGATGTGTTCTCGGTCCCGACGACCTACGCGGACCCGAAGGGCCTGTTCCTGATTGAGGCGATGGCCAACGGGGTGCCGGTGGTGGAGCCGCGGCACGGCGCGTTTCCGGAAATCATCGCGCGCACCGGGGGGGGACTCCTGGTGCCATCGGAAGAGCCGGAGGCGCTGGCCGACGCGCTCCACACGCTGCTGCGTGACCGGCATCGCGCGGCCGTGCTCGGAGAGGCG
>JANLHE010000197.1 GCA_024653875.1 Acidobacteriota bacterium | reverse complement strand
GAGCAGCTGGTCGGAGGCTTGCGACGGGGCGACCCCGCGCAGGTCCTGCTCGGCGTCACCGGCTCCGGCAAGACGTTCACGATGGCGCAGGTCGTCGCCGCGGTGAACCGGCCCACGCTGGTCATGGTCCACAACAAGACGCTGGCCGCCCAGCTGTACCAGGAGTTCCGCCGGTTCTTTCCCAGGAACGCCGTCGAGTACTTCGTCAGCTATTACGACTACTACCAGCCCGAAGCCTATATGCCCGCCTCGGGCACCTACATCGAGAAGGAATCGATCATCAACGAGGAGATCGATCGGTTGCGCCTGTCCGCCACCCGGTCGCTCTTTGAGCGCCGCGACGTCCTGATTGTCGCGTCGGTCTCCTGCATTTACGGCCTCGGCTCGCCCGAGGCGTACTACAGCCTCGTGGTCGAAGTGAAGAAGGGTGACACCGCCGGACGCGATCGCCTTCTGCGCCAGCTGGTCGAGATCCAGTACGAACGCAACGACCACGAGTTCACGCGCGGGACCTTTCGCGTCCGCGGCGACATTGTCGAGGTCTACCCCTCGTATGAAGACATCGGCATTCGCGTCGGGTACTTCGGCGACGAAGTGGACGAGCTCGTCACGTTCGATCCGCTGACTGGAAAGGAAATCCGCCGCCACGACCGCATGTCGGTGTTTCCGAAGTCCCACTTCGTGACCCCGCGTTCAAAGACGCTGCAGGCCGTGGAGAGCATCAAGGTGGAACTCAAGGAGCGCCTGGCCGAGCTGGACGCGGCGGGCCGCGTGCTGGAGTCGCAGCGCCTGCACCAGCGGACCATGTTCGACCTCGAGATGATGCGGGAGATCGGCTACTGCCACGGCATCGAGAACTACTCGCGGCACTTGTCCGGCCGCGTGGCGGGCGAGCCGCCGCCCACGCTGCTGGACTACCTGCCCGAAGACGCGCTGCTGATCGTGGACGAAAGCCACCAGACCGTGCCGCAGGTGCGCGGGATGTATCACGGCGACCGCGCGCGCAAGGAGGTGCTGGTCCAATACGGCTTCCGCCTGCCGTCCGCGCTCGACAACCGGCCCCTGAGTTTCGAAGAGTGGGAGGCCCGGCGCAAACAGGTGGTCTACGTCAGCGCCACCCCGGGCGCCTACGAACTTCACCACGCGGGCGGCGTCATCGTCGAGCAGATCATCCGGCCGACAGGCCTGGTGGATCCGGTGATCGACGTGCGGCCGGTGACCGGGCAAGTGGATGACCTGCTGGCCGAGATCCGCGCGGTCGTGGCCCGCAAGGAACGCGTCCTTGTGACGGTGCTGACCAAGCGCATGGCCGAGGACCTGACGACGTACTACCAGGAACTGGGCGTGCGGGTGCGATACCTGCACTCGGACATCGACACGCTGGAGCGGGTGGAGATCCTGCGCGATCTGCGTCTGGGGACGTTTGACGTGTTGGTCGGGATCAACCTGCTGCGTGAAGGCCTCGACCTGCCGGAAGTCTCGCTGGTGGCCGTGCTGGACGCGGACAAGGAAGGCTTCCTGCGCTCGGCCGGGGCGCTGATTCAGACGATGGGCCGGGCCGCGCGGCACGTGCGCGGGCGGGCGCTGCTCTACGCGGACCGCATGACAGATTCGATGCGCAAGGCGATGTCCGAAACAGAACGGCGGCGGGCTGTACAGGAAGCCTACAATCTGGAGCATGGGATTACGCCGGCCTCCATCGTCAAACACATCGACGATGTGCTGTCGAGCGTCTACGAACGCGACTATCTCACCGTGGCGCCGGTCAAGGACCACAGGGAAACGTTCCGGTCGCGCGCGGAGCTGGATCGCAAGATCGCGCAACTGGAGCGGGACATGAAGGCCGCGGCGGCCAATCTGGAGTTTGAACGGGCGGCCGGCGTGCGCGACGAGTTGCGGCGCCTGCGGGATCCGGGCCGCGTCCTGGTGGGAGGAGAGTCGTAGTGGCCGGTCTTGTCATCAGCGGCACGAAGAACGCGCTCGTCGAGGTGCAGGAGTATGTCCGGCTCCTGGGACGGATTGCGCGCGGCCTGACCTCCCGCCCCATCTATTTCCGCGACATCGTCGAGCAGTTCGAGAGCATCGGCATTGGATCGCTGACCGTGGTGCTGCTCACCGGCACCTTCACGGGCATGGTGCTCACCCTGCAGTCCGGGATCATGCTGGACCAGTTCGGCGCGCGATCCATGGTAGGCCGGCTGGTGAGCGCCACGATGGTGAAGGAGCTGGGCCCCGTGCTGACAGCTTTGATGGTGACGGGGCGGGTGGGGTCGGGCATCGCGGCCGAGCTGGGATCGATGATGGTGACCGAGCAGATCAGCGCCTTGCGCGCGCTGGGCACCGATCCGGTGCGCAAGCTCGTGGTGCCGCGCGTGCTGGCGGGCGTCATCATGGTCCCGGTGCTGACGATCATCGCCGACGGCGTGGGCATGGTCGGCGCCTGGCTGATCACGGTGACCCAGCTGAAGGTGGCCGGGAGCGTGTTCTGGAACGCCGTGGTCATGGGCCTGTACATCCAGGACGTCTGGATGGGCCTGATCAAGCCGTTTTTCCTCGGCTTTGCGCTGGTGACGATTGCCTGCCACGTCGGGCTGCGCACCAAAGGCGGCACACAGGGTGTGGGCCGCGCCACCACAAACGCCGTCGTGGCCGGATCCGTGGCCGTGCTGGTGGTGGACTTCCTGCTGACCAAGCTCTTGATTTCGTTGATGTACTGATGACGACGACGCTGACAGAACGTGAGCGGGCCATGCTTGAGCCGCGGACGAGCACCGCGCCGCCGGACGAGCCGGTCATCGTCTTTGAAGAGGTGTCGCTGGCCTTTGACGAGAACGTCATCCTCGACAAGGTGAGCTTCGAGCTGTTGCCGGGCCGCACCAAGATCATCATTGGCGGCAGCGGCGTGGGCAAGTCCACCATCCTGCGGCTGATCCTCGGCCTGCTGAAGCCGGACGGCGGGCGGATTCTCGTCAACGGCACGCGCGTGGACCACCTCAGCGAAGAGGACATGATGCCGGTGCGCGGGGATCTGGGGATGGTGTTCCAGGAAGGCGCGCTGTTCGACTCGCTGACCGTGCGCGAGAACGTCGGGTTCAAGATGTTCGAGGAAACCGCCATCCCGATTCCGCAGGTCGATGCGCGGGTCAGGGAGGTGCTGGGATTCGTCGGGCTGGAGGAGTTCTTCCTGCGCATGCCATCGGAACTCTCCGGTGGCCAGCGGCGCCGCGTGGCGATCGCCCGCGCCCTGACCGCACGGCCGAGCATCCTGCTGTATGACGAGCCCACGACGGGGCTCGACCCCATCACCGCGTTGACGATCGACGACGAGATCATCAAGCTGCGGGACCTGGAGGAAGTCAGCTCGCTGCTGGTCACCCATCAGTTGCGGGACGCATTTTATGTGGCGTCGCACGAAGCGGTGCGCACGGATGGGAAAGTGGCGTTCGGCCCGGCATCGCCGGACAAACTGACCGAGACCGCGTTCATCATGCTGAAGGACAGCACGGTGTTGTTTGAGGGAACGTTGCCGGAACTCCGGGCGTCGGGCGACGACTATCTTCGCGCGTTCTTGTCGTAGACGTAGGGCGTGGGCTTTAGCCCCGCCGAGAGGAACAGATATGCCACGCACACGATCAATTGCCTGGGCCGAACTGAAGATCGGCATCATTGGGGTCGCCGCCCTCCTGCTGGCCACCATGCTGATTCTCGCCGTGGGCGGGCAGGGCGGGTTCTTCTGGCAGCGATTTCCCGTGAAGACGGTGTTCAAGAACGTCCTGGGCATGAAGTCCGGGGCCCTCGTGCGGGTGGCGGGGAACGACGTGGGCAAGGTGACGAGCGTGCAGTTCGCCGGTTCGGAGGTGGAGGTCTCGATGGAGATCTCGAAGAACGTCCGGCACCTGATCACCGACGAGTCGGTGGCGACGCTCGGGTCGCTCAGCCTGCTGGGCGAGCCCATCGTGGAGATCTCGCCCGCGCCCGAGGGCACGCCGGTGGCCGATTGGGCCACGCTCAGCTCCGACCCGTCAGCGGGGGCCTTCGCCGATGCGGCCAAGTCCGCGGCGGCTGCCCTGGAGCAGGGCCGGCAGATGATGACGGACATCCAGGCCGGCCGGGGCACGATGGGCAAACTCATGACGGACGAGGCGCTGTACGCGGAGATGACCGCGCTGGCGGAATCCGCGAACGCGGTCACGAAGCAGATGGCGTCGGGCAACGGGACCGTGGGGAAGTTGATGAACGACCCGGCGGCCTACAACTCGATGAAGGCATCCCTGGATCAGCTCGAGGCCATCATGGCCAAGGTCCGCCGCGGCGAAGGCTCCCTGGGCATGCTGATGAACGACGAGGCGCTGGCCAAGTCCCTGGCCGGCTCGTCCGCCAACATGGAGTCCATCACCGCCCGGATCAACCGGGGGGAGGGGACCGTGGGCAAGCTGCTGGCGGAGGACGAGCTCTACACGCGGATGGACGGCATCGTGACCCGCCTCGACACCCTGATCGGCGGCCTGTCGTCGGGGAAGGGCACGGCCGGACAGTTGCTGCAGGACAAGCAGCTTTATGACAACATGAACACAGCCGCGACCAGCTTGAATGAGTTGATCGCGGCCATCAAGGCGGACCCGCGAAAGTACCTGACCGTCAGGGTCAGCATCTTCGGCGGTTAACGGACGAAGGAGAGCATCATGTCGAATCACAACAACTCGGCTGGTCCGGTTTTGTTGGCGTTTGTGCTCGGCGCGGCGGCGGGTGCCGCGGTGGCGTTGTTGTACGCGCCGGCGCCGGGTGAAGAGACGCGGCAGCGCATCAAGGACAAGGCGCGCGAGGGCCGCGACAAGGCGGAAGCCG
>JANLHE010000195.1 GCA_024653875.1 Acidobacteriota bacterium | reverse complement strand
CGGTCCCTTGCAGAACGCCTGCCTGTGGACCGCGACCTCCGACGCGTCGTGGATCACGGTCTCCACCGCCATGCCCCAGACGGGCGACAACCCGGTGTCCTTCGTGGTGACGGCCAATCCGGGCGCCGCGCCGCGCACGGGCGCCATCACGGTGCGCGACAAGGTTGTTTACATCACCCAAGCCGGCGGCGGGCCCTAAAACTCTTACACAACGATTACGTACGGCCGGACCCCGCCCAAGTACGCTGAGGCGAAGGCAGGGGCGGAAAGTTATGTCTACACTTCCAGTCATCATCCAGGGCGGCATGGGCGTCGGCATCTCCGACTGGCGCCTGGCACGCACGGTGTCACAACTCGGCCAGCTCGGCGTGGTCAGCGGCACCGCGCTGGATCAGATCCTGGCGCGGCGCCTGCAGTCGGGCGATCCGGGCGGCCACATGCGGCGCGCCCTGGACCACTTCCCGGTGCCCGCCCTGGCCGACCAGGTCTGGGACACGTTCTACGTGCCCGGCGGCAAGGCCAGCCTCGCGTCGTATCAAATCCCCGAGATGCCCACGCCCGCGCCCTCCCGCGCATGGCAGGCGCTCTGCGTCGTCGCCAACTTCGTCGAGGTGTTTCTGGCGAAGGAAGGCCACACACATCCGGTCGGCATCAACTATCTGGAAAAAATCCAGATGCCCCATCTGCCCTCCATTTACGGCGCCATGCTCGCCGGCGTGGACTACGTCCTGATGGGCGCGGGTATCCCCCTGAAGATCCCCGGCGTGCTGGACACCTACGTCACGCACGCCGCCGCCACGTACCCGATGGTCGTCACCGGCGCGCAAGGCGGCGACGGCGTCACGCTCTCCTTTGATCCACGCGACGTGGTGGGCCTCACCGAGCCCCCCCTGAAGCGCCCCCGCTTTCTCGCCATCATTGCGTCCGACGTGCTGGCGCTCACGCTGCAGCGGCGCGCCAACGGCCGCGTGGATGGCTTTATCGTGGAAGGGCCGACGGCCGGCGGGCACAACGCGCCCCCGCGCGGCGCGCTGCACCTGAACGAGCGCGGCGAGCCGATCTACGGCGCGCGCGACGTGGTGGATCTGGACAAGTTGAAAGCCCTCGGTCTGCCGTTCTGGCTGGCCGGCGGATCCGGCGGCGCGGGCAAGCTGCAGGAAGCCCTGGCGCGCGGCGCGGAGGGCGTGCAGGTGGGCACCGCGTTTGCGATGTGCGCGGAGTCCGGCCTGCGCGACGACTACAAGCGCGCGCTGCTGCAACAGGTGCGCGACGGCGTCACCGACGTCCGGACCGAACCCAAGGCGTCCCCCACGGGGTTCCCCTTCAAGGTGGCACAGGTCCCCGGCACGCTGTCGGACCCTGCGGTGACCGCCGCGCGCCCCCGGATCTGCGATCTCGGGTTCCTTCGAGAGGCGTATCTCATGGCCGACGGCACGACGGGCTTCCGGTGCCCCGCCGAGCCGGTGTCGCTCTACGTGTCGAAGGGCGGCGACGCCGCCAACACCGCGGACCGCGCGTGCATCTGCAACGCGCTCGTGGCGACGGCCGGCTTTCCGCAAGTGCGCGCCGGCAAGTACGTGGAGCCGGGGATCGTCACGATGGGTGATGACCTTCCGGGCGTGGCGCGGTTCCTGCCGCCCGGCGCGTCCAGCTACCACGCGTCCGACGTGGTCGCGATGATCATGGCGGACGTGCTCATCGCCACGTAGCCAGCACATCCGCACTCGTTACGCGCCGCAGGGCATAATGTCGCATGTCTCTCGGTGCGCGCCTGAAGACCTTTCACCCGGCATCCGTCCTGGCCTGGATGCTGGCGTGGGGCATCTTCGGAATAGATTTGCTCCTGCCGGTCGGCTACGCCGTGCCGCTGTTGTACGTTCCGCTGCTGATCCTGACCCTTCGTTCCACCCGCCCGGGCGGGACGTACGGCGTCGCCGCGCTCGCCACCGTGCTGACCGTGGCGGAGTTCGTGTTCTATCACGAGGTGGGCGACCTGCAGGCGGGGGCGTTCAATCGGGCGCTCGCCATCGTGGCCGTCTGGGTGACCGCGGTCGGCATCACGCTGCACCAGCGCTCCGAGGTCCGCGAGCGCGAGTCCCGGCGCCAACTCGACGACGTCCGGTTCGCGCTGGATCAGTCCGCCATCGTCGCCAGCACGGATGCCCAGGGGCGCATCACCTACGTCAACGACCAGTTCTGCGCGATCTCGCGGTACTCGCGCGAAGAACTGCTGGGACAGGACCACCGCATCATCAACTCCGGCCTCCATCCACCGGAGTTCTTCCGGGGTCTCTGGCAGACGATCAGCAGCGGCCGGATCTGGCGCGGCGAGATCCGCAATCGGGCCAAGGATGGATCGTTCTATTGGGTGGATACCACCATCGTGCCGTTCCTCGATGCCGAGGGCAGACCGGAGCGGTACACCGACATCCGGCACGACATCACCGAGCGGAAGGCGTCCGATGCGGCGCTCCGCCAGCAGCAGTCACTGGCACAACTGGGACGCATGGCCGCGGTCGTCGCCCATGAGGTGCGCAACCCGCTGGCGGCCATGCGGGGCGCGCTCCAGATTCTGCAGGGCCGCCTCACCGACACCACGCCCGCCACCATCATCAAGGAAATCATCAACCGGATCGATGCGCTCACGGCCATCGTGCAGGACCTGCTGCAGTTCGCCCGGCCCACGCCGCCACGGCTCGCGGTGGTGGCCCTCGACGATCTGGTCCGCGAGACGGTCACCCTGCTTGAGAATGACCCGCAGTTCGCGCGGGTGACGGTCACGGTGGAACCGTGCGCCTGTACGGCCGTGATCGATCTGAATCAGATGAAGGTGGTCCTGACGAACCTCCTGATCAACAGCGCGCAGGCCATGAAGGGCCAGGGCGCGATTCACATCAGCACCCGGCTCGACGAGGAGGCGCACGAGCTGCAGATCAGGGACACGGGGCCCGGCATGTCCGAAGAGGCGGCGGCGCACCTGTTCGAGCCGTTCTTCACGACCAAGCATCAGGGGACGGGCCTGGGCCTGGCCACCGCCAGACGCGTGCTGGAAGGACACGGCGGCACGCTCACGTTTCAATCGCCCGCCGGCGGTGGCACCATCGCGATCGTGCGCCTGCCCGGCCCCGGACCGCGGTGACGCCCGCGTCACCTCATCGCAACATGATGAGCAGCATCCGCGCGGCCACCGGCGCATCCAGCGCGTGCGGCACGTCGGCCGGCATCCGCACGATCGTGCCGGGTTCCGCGCGCAGCGGCACGCCGCCAATCGTCAGCGTGAGCGCGCCTTCAAGCACCATCACCATCGCGTCAAACGGCGAGGTGTGTTCGGTCAGTCCCTGACCGGCGTCAAAGGCAAACACGGTGACGTTGCCGCCCGGGGTCTTGGCCAGCACGCGGCTGGCGATCCCCTGCGCGGTGGGCGTCACCAGGGACTGCAGCGACAGCGCTTCGGATGGATTGATCATGGCTGCCACCTTACGCCCGCGCGCACGCCAGCGCCCTGGGAAACAGGATCTCGTTCTCCATGTGGATGTGGATCTGCATGTCGCGCTCGAGTTCCGCCAGCCCGTAATACAGGCCGCGGAAGGTCGGGCACGCGTCGGCGGGCGGCGTGTAGCTGTCGGTCAGCTCCCGCATCCGCGCCAGGGCCGTCTCTGCGCCCGCATGGTCGGCCACCAGCATCTCGAGCGGGTCCTTGAGCCACTGCGCCGCGGCCGGGCTGCCGGACGCGCCGGACGCGCCGGACTCCAGATCCGCAATCGCGGGGAAGATGCCCTGGTCTTCCTTGGCCATGTGCTCGAGTAGTTCGTCATGGAACTGCTCGAAGGTGGACTGTAGCGGCACCAGCACATCCGGCATGCGTTCGCCGTGGCGCAGCACCACCTTGGCCAGCATCAGCGACAACCGGGGCAACTCGTCGCGCAGGGGCTGGTGGTACCGCTGCTGGATATGCGCGATCACGTCGCGCATGGTCTGGTCCGGCGCCGCCTGGCTCGCGCGCGGCGCGCGGGCGGTCTCGATGTCGGCGATCACCCGCGCCGCGTCGATGTCGTGGTGCGCGCAGGCCGCCGACAGGGGCGTGGCGCCCGTGCAGCAGAAGGCCACGCCGTATTTCTGAAGCACCGCGATCGCCGCGGGCACCTCGGTGACGATCGTCGAAATCGGGGTCTGTGGTGTGATGTCCATGGGGCGACTCTACCGGCAGCCCGGGTCAGCCGTCTTTGCGCCAGCGCAACAATCGCTACAATCAGTGGACGATGGAGACCCGACGCGACCTGATGCACTCGCGCATCTTCGACGGCCTGACCGAAGAAGAGCGGCGGCTGTGCCTGGCCGGCGCGACCGTCGTGACGGCGCGCAAGGGACACTGGCTCGCACGGCAGGGCGAGCCGGCGTCCACCTTCTATCTGGTCGATACCGGCG
>JANLHE010000194.1 GCA_024653875.1 Acidobacteriota bacterium | reverse complement strand
CGTGACGCACGGGCTGAAGCCCGTGCGCTCCGTACACTCCGCACTCCGCACTGAGTTAGTGCGGTATGGTTAGTGACAGCCCATGGCTGTGGTCACAATTCGACTCGTCCGAGGCTTCGGACTTGCGGCGCTGTTTCTGGCGGCGGCGCTGTTCGGCATCGCCAGCGGCGTGCTGCTGGCGTTTGTCGGCGACCTGCCGCAGATCACGGCGCTTGATGACTACACGCCCAGCACGATCACGCGCGTCCTTGGGCGGGACGACACGGTGGTCGGCGAGTATGCGACGGAGCGCCGGGAAGTCGTCACCTTCGCGCAGATTCCGCCGGTGGTGCGCCAGGCCATCATGGCCGCCGAAGATGCGGACTTCAACGGCCACATGGGCCTGCAGCCC
The DNA here is from genome assembly GCA_024653875.1 of Acidobacteriota bacterium. GTDB lineage: Bacteria > Acidobacteriota > Vicinamibacteria > Vicinamibacterales > SCN-69-37 > SYFT01. The sequence goes on along the minus strand of JANLHE010000194.1, from coordinate 8,374 downwards.
ACGCGCATGGCGTGGGCGGCCTTTCGTGACCTCACCAGCCCCGGCCGCACGCCGGGGCGCTCCACGCTGACACAGCAACTGGCGCGCAACCTGTTTCAGGACACGATCGGGTTCGATCGCAGCTGGGAACGCAAGATCAAAGAGGCCCTCGTGGCCCTGCAGATCGAACGGCGGTACACGAAGGATGAAATCTTCACCATGTACTGCAACCAGATCTACTGGGGGCACGGCGCGTACGGCGTGCAGGCGGCGGCGCGGCTGTACTTTGACACGCCGGTGGCGGACCTCTCGGTCGAACAGGCGGCGCTGCTGGCGGGCATCATCCAGAGTCCCGAGCGCCAGAGCCCGTATGTGAACGTGCAGGCAGCCACGCGCCGCCGCGGCTACGCCATCGGCCGAATGGCCGAGGAAGGGTTCCTCACGCCGGACGAGGCCGCCGCCGCCAAGGCCTCCCCCATCGTCACCGCCGGCGCGCCGCTGGCGGGCCCCACGCTGGCGCCGTATTTCGTGGAGAACATCCGCCAGGAACTGCAGGCCAGATACGGCGCCCAGGCGATTTACGAGAGCGGCTTGACGGTGCGCACCGGCCTGGATCCGGTGCTGCAACGCGCGGCCAATCTGGCGCTCGATCGCGAGTTGCGGCGCATCGATCGCCTGTCCGGATACCGGAAGCCGGGACGCAACCTCGTCGTCGAGAAGGTGGAACTCGAGACGTTCAAGGTGCCCCGGTGGTCGCGCGCGCCAAACATGGGCGACGTCATTCCGGCGCTGGTGGTCGGCGTGGAAAGCAACACGATTCGCGTGCGCGCCGGCGCCTGGTACGGCACGATCGCGGCGCGTGACTTCGCGTGGACACGCCGTCGCGCCAGCGCGCTCGTGCGCCGCGGCGACCTGATTGACGCGCGCATCATCAGCCGGACGGACCAGGGCCAGACGTTCACGGCGGCGCTGGAACAGGCGCCGGCGATCGAAGGCGCGGTCGTGGCCATCGAGAACCGCACCGGCCAGATCCTGGCCATGGTGGGCGGATACAGCTTCGCGCGCAGCCAGTTCAATCGGGCGACGCAGGCGCTCCGGCAAGTCGGCTCCACCTTCAAGCCCTTCGTGTACACCGCCGCGATCGATCGCGGCTACACCGCCACGTCGCTCATCGACGACAGCCCCGTCAGTTATCCGGCGGGTCCCGGACAGCCGCTGTGGGAGCCCCGCAACTACGACCGCGAGTTCCTGGGCCCCATCATGCTGCGTGACGCCCTGGCCGGGTCGCGCAACGTCCCGACCATCAAGCTCATGGACGCGCTAGGGGCCGCGCAGGTCGTCGGACTCGCGCGCCGCATGGGCATCACGTCGCCGCTGCCCGAGTACTTGCCGGTGGCCATCGGCGCGGCGGAAGCCACGTTGCTGGAGATGACGTCGGCCTATTCGGCCTATGCCAATCAGGGCGTGCGCGTGACGCCGCTCCCCGTCCTGCAGGTGACCGACCGCGACGGCAACATCCTGGAACAACATCGGCCGGAGCCCCACGAGGCGCTGCGCGCCGACACCGCCTACGTGATGGCGCACCTGCTGCAGGGCGCGGTGCAGCACGGCACCGGCACCAAGGCGCGCGTGCTCAATTGGCCGGTTGGCGGCAAGACCGGCACCACCGACGACTACACCGACGCCTGGTTCATCGGCTTCGACCCGGAGATCACCGTGGGCGTCTGGGTGGGCCGCGACCAGAAGAAGACCATCGGGCCCGATCAGACCGGCACGGCGGCCGCGCTGCCGATCTGGATTGAGATCATGAAGCCGTGGGTGGAGCGTCGGCGGGCCGAGCTGCCGGAGCCGCCGTCATTCGAGCGGCCCAGCAACGTGATCATGGTGATGACCAGCAAGGGACTCGAGGCGTTCATCGCCGGCACGGAGCCGGGGATTCGGTGAGGCCCGGCTGGTTCGACTTGCCGCGCGCGGAGCGCCGCGCCGTGGTCGTCGCCGCGATGCTCGTGCCGGTGGCCCACGTGCTGGTGCGGGTGTGCAGTTACCGGCGGGTGATGGGCGTGGCGGAGCGGACGGCCGCGCGATGGCCGGCGCGTCACGGCGCGCTGGCGCCTCCGGCCGTGATCGATCAGCTTCGACTGGCGACCGCGCGCGTGCAGCGCCATTCCCCGCTGCCCGGCAATTGCCTGTCGCGGTCGCTGGTGTTGTGGTGGCAGTTGCGGCGGCGGGGACTGGCGCCGGCGCTGCGGCTTGGCGCGTCCCTGGCCGGCGGCGTGTTTGCCGCGCACGCGTGGGTCGAATACGACGGGCAGGCCCTCACCGACACGCCGGACGTGGCCAGGCGTTACGCGCCACTGACCTGACTATTCCTCGTCCCCCTCGTCGGCCGCCGAGAGCTTCCCGGACGCCCGGCTCAGCAGATACGCGCGAATGAACTCGTCGAGGTCGCCATCAAGCACCCGGTTGGGATCGCCCACCTGGTACTTGGTCCGATGGTCCTTGACCATCTGGTACGGGGCCAGCACGTAGCTGCGAATCTGGCTGCCGAAGGCGATGTCCTTTTTCTCGCCGCCGATCTGGTCCAGCTTGGCCTGCTGCTCCTTCAGCTTCATGTCGTAGAGCCGCGAGCGCAGGACCTTCATCGCCGACGCGCGGTTCTTGTGCTGCGACCGCTCGTTCTGGCAGGACACCACGATGCCGGTCGGCAGGTGCGTCAAGCGGATGGCGGAGTCGGTGACGTTGACGTGCTGCCCGCCGGCGCCGCTCGATCGAAACGTGTCGACCCGCAGGTCCTTGTCGTCGATCTCGACGTCGATGCTGTCATCCAGCTCGGGCCAGACGTAGACCGACGCAAAGGACGTATGCCGCCGCGCCGCCTGGTCGTAGGGGGAAATACGGACCAGCCGATGCACGCCGGCCTCGGCCGCCAGCAGGCCGTACGCGTTTTCACCGGAGATGGTCATGGTCGCGCTCTTGATCCCCGCCTCTTCGCCCGGCTGCAGGTCGACGATCTCGCGCTTGAACCCCCGACGCTCGCTCCAGCGGACATACATCCGCATCAACATCTCGGCCCAGTCCTGCGACTCGGTCCCGCCGGCACCGGGGTGAATGGTCACGATGGCGTTGTTGGCGTCCATGGGCCCCGACAGCATCGTGCGCACCTCGCCGGCCTCGATGGTCGCGGCAAAGGCGGCCAGGCCCTTCGACAGATCCGCCGACACGTGCTCGCCCGCGCGTCCCCACTCGACGAGCACGGCAAGGTCGTCCGTCTGCGATCGGATGGAGGCCGCCAGGATGCGATCGTCATCAAGCCGCCGGCGCCGCTGCAGGGTCTGCTGGGCGCGCTCCTGATCCTTCCAGAAGTCCGGTTGCGAGACCTGGTCCTCGATCTCGCCTAACTCGCGCGTGAGCCGCGCTTCGTCAAAGCCCCCTCCGCAGGTCAGCCGCACGGTCGGTCAGGTCGGCGTACCAGCGCGCCTGTTCCTCGATGGTCATGTCACGTTCGGTCATGTCGTTTTGGCACGGGCTGAAGCCCATGCCCTCCGTTTCTGCTGCGGCACGGGCTGAAGCCCATGCCCTCCATTACGCCGCGTGTCTCCGCCGGCCCGCCAGCGCCACGGCACCAGCGGCAGCAGCGCACAGCCAGGCGACGAGGTCGCCCAGATAACTGTAGATCGTACGCGACTGGATCAGCCGCACATCCTGCGTGATCGCCGCTTCCTCAAACAGCGGCGTCGCCACCACCGTGCGGCCGTACGGGTCCACCACGCCGGAGATTCCGGTATTGGCGGCGCGAACCAGGTATTTGCCCTGCTCCACCGCGCGGACACTGGCCTGCTCGAAGTGCTGATACGGCGCGGACGACCGGCCGAACCACGCGTCGTTCGTGATAGTGGTGAGCACCTCCGCCCCGCCGGCGGCAAACGCCCGCGCGATCCACGGATAGACCACCTCATAACAGATGGCCACGCCCGTCCGCACGCCGCCCGCCTCCAGCACCACGGGCACGGTGCCAGGCGCGAAGTCCGACACCTTCTCCACCAGCGGCCCGACAAAAAACAAGAGGGACTTGAGCGGCACGTACTCGCCGAAGGGCACCAGCTGCATCTTCTGATAGGTCCCGCGCGACGTGCCGTCGGGCCCCAGCATCAGGGCGGAGTTGTAGACGCGATCGCCTGACGCATCCGCCTCGTACTGGTCCGTGCCGATGAGCATCGGCGTCCGCGTCTCGCGCGCCAGCGCGCGGACCGGCGCGGCGTACTGCGACTCGGCCTCGAAGAAAAACGGCGTGGAGGCTTCGGGCCACACCACGAACCGCGCGCCCACCGAAATCACCTGCCGGCTCAGGCGCAGATACCGATCGAGGATCTCCTGGCGGTACTGCGGGTCCCATTTCTGGTCCTGCGCGACGTTGCCCTGCACCAGGCCCACCTTCATGACCGGACCGCGCGTGGTCAGCGCCGCGCCGGCGACGCGCCACATGCCGCCCGCGGCCACCACCGCCACGAGCGCCAGGACACCGGCGGCCGCCCACTGGTGCGGCGTGCGGCGCGTCACCGCGACAACCGCCGCGGCGGCGGACACGAGCGCGAGCAGCGCGGACACGCCGAACACGCCCGTCACGCTCGCGAGTTGAATGATGGGGGTGACGGTCGCCTGCGACGTGCCGAGCAGCGCCCACGGGAACCCGCCGCCCACCCACCCGCGCAGCCACTCCGTGGCCACCCACATGACGGGGGCCAGCCAGAGTCCGGTCACGCCGAACTGCCGAATCGCCCGGGCCGTCAACAGCGCGCACAAGGCTGGATACAGCGCCAGGTACGACGCCAGCAACAACATGACCGCCCACGCCAGGGGCACGGCGAGTCCCCCGTGCAGGTTCATGACCTCCACCACCCAGGACACGGTCAGGGCGAAATGGACGATGCCGGCGATCCACCCGAGCAGGAACGCACGGGGCCGGTGTCCGCGCGCGGCCGACCGCGTCGCGTCGAGCGCGACGGCCACAAACAACGGGGCAAGCGCGGTCCACGCGAAGGCCGGATGGCCGTACTTCGGAAAGCTGGCAGCCAGCAGGCCGCCCGAGAGCAGCGCTAGCGCGTAATTGATGGCGTGAATCCCTGCCGCTGCAGACGCGTCATGACCTCGGCGGCTTCGGCGCGATCGGCGTACGGACCGATGCGCACGCGAAACAACCTGTCGGGAGCGCTGGCGGCTGGCACCAGCACGAAGGCCGGCACTTTCAGCTGCGTCAACTTGGCCACCTGGCCATCCGCTACGCTGCGCGTGGAGTAGGCGCCGGTCTGCAGGAACCAGCCCGACAACCTCGCCTCGGGCGACGCGGGCGTGGTCTCCGGTGCCGGCGCTGGTGTCGCTGTTGGTGTTGGCGTGGGCGCGGGCGCGGGCGGCGTGGCCGGCGTTCCCCCGGGGGCGCCCAGCAACATCTCGTGATAACTCAGTTCAGGATCCGCCGCCTTGTTGGGATCCGCGGCGGCGTCATCGGGCACCACCGTCTCGGGCAGGCCCGCGTCCGCCGACACCGGAGCATCACCGGCGGCATCACGCACACTGCGCCCCACGGCGACACCCAGCAGGAAGATCACGACCGCCAGCACGACGGTGGACATGAACAGGAAGACGAGTTGTTTCCCGCTCAACTGGATTTCGTGAAAGCCCTGATCGGACATGTTCGTGCCTCGGATCTTAACATGCGCCTTAGCGCGTTCCGCCGATGCGCGCGAGCAACGCCCGGGCCTGGGCCGAATCCGGCGTCAGCACGAGCGCGCGCTGGGCCTCGGTCCGCGCGCCCGCGCGGTCGCCGCTCTCCAGGAGCGCCGCACCGAGCCGCACACGCGCGGCGCTTGAATCGCGGCACCACACCGCAATGCGAAATTCCTCGATGGCCTCGCGGAGTTGACCGCCCCGCTGGTAAATCCGCCCCAGCAGCAGGTGCGGCTCGTCCTCGTACGGCCGCAGGTAGATCGCGCGCCGCAACTCGTTGATGGCGGCGCGGTCATCTTCCTGTTCAAAGAATCGCCGGCCGCGGTCCACGTGAAACGCGGCCAGATCCTGCTTCTCCCGCTGCGCCGGGTTCGCGATGGCCGCGCCCACGCGCACCGGCGACTGCAGGTCCAGGCGTCCCCCCAGGCGCTCAAGCCCGGCCGGCACCTTGTCGGTCAGCGCCGGCGAGGCCGGTTCAAGGCCCACCCCCAACTGCCTGGCCAGATCGAGTTCCCGCTGCGCTTCCACGCGCTTGCCAGCCGATGTCAACATCTGGCTCATCACCAGGTGCGCCTCGCCGTCAGCCGGCTCGAACCGCATCACTTCACGCAGCCAGTAGAGCGCCGCCTCCGCATTGCGGCTGCGCGCGTAGGCGTACCCGAGATTGAAGAGGTAGTCGGGGTTGTCGGGCGCCTCGTCGGCCGCCCGCGTGAAGAAATACGTCGGCACCCCCGTCTGGGGCGTGCTGCCGCGGCGCAACTGGATCACGCCGAGCGCGTTGGACAGCACCGGCGACGGCGCTTCCCCGTGCAGCGCCTGCAGCGCGTCGTAGGCGTCATTGAAGCGGCTCAACTCGATCATCGATAGCGCCGCGCTGAAGCGGGCCTGCCGATCCAGGGGCGCGTCCCGGCTCACCATCCTGGCGAAGGCCAGCGCCTTGTCGTGCGCGCCCTGCGACGCGTGCAGATCCCACAGCGCCAGCAGCACGCGGTCATCAGTGGGCGCCTGTTGCCGCGCCTGCTCCAGGAACCGCTCCTGCGCGGCGGGCGTGGATGCCACCAGTCCCTTCACGTATTGCTCAAACGCGCCGAGCGGCAGATGGGTACGATGGCCCGCGCCTGCCGCGGCGTTCGCCGGCCCCAGCCGTGCCGCCACTCGCTCGAAGATCGCGAACATGTCGGTGCCGGGTCCCTCTTCGATAATGTCCGGCCGCTGATGCGCGGCCTCGACGGCAATCACGCGCGCGGTCACCGTCATGCGCGCGCCCAGGCGCACTTCACCCACCACCAGATCCGTGGCGCCCACCAGTTCGGCCACGCGCAGCATCGTGGCGCGCGTGAGGGTGGCCACGAACGGCAGTTGCAGGCGCGCGAACGCTTCCACCCGGTCCACCCGCGACAGCGCCGCCACGCCGTGGGCCTGCAGTTCATCGGCGAGCAGGATCGCCGCGGCCTCACCCAGCCAGAACGCCGCGCCCTCGCCGCCGGGCACGGCGGCTTCCACCGTCACCGTGAACGGCAACACCAACGGACGAGCCGCCGGGCTCATTTGGAGTCCGGAGGTCCTGGGGTCCAGGGGTCCTGAGGTCCCAAGGCCGGGCAGGCCCAGCACTCCCACCACGAGTCCCGCGATCAGGACCCGGTTATTCGTCCAGTGCATCGTGCTCCCTTGTCATCCCCACTCCGCTCGTTCACCTTATCGGTTCCGGCCCGGCATGTCTCCATGCGACCGGACACCGGCACCTGCGCGCGCGCGAACAGGGCCACGCCCATCGCCGCATAGAACCCGCACAACGGCTCGACGGGCACCTCCCGGCTGCCGCAGAACACCGACCCGGCAATCGTGATGGCGCACTCCCGTTGCGACACGCGGACGGTGGCCCGAGTCTGCGGACACGTCTCGGCCACCTGGCGGGCCAGCCATCGGGCCACCACGCGGCGGCGCAGGCGTTTCGGCAAGCGAACCACCAGCCGGCGTCGCCACGCCGGACGCGCGTCCCACGCCCACTGCCCGGCCAGTTGACCCGCGCGCGCCATCACGCGGCCGTACCCGTCGCCCTCGGTGCGAAGGAACCCGAGGACCGCGGCCATCGGCGCCAGCCCCAGGCCGTGATCGCGCCATCGATCCGGCCCCAGCCAGTGCTCGTAAAAATCGTCCCGCGTGGGCAGTTCCTCGCCGATCGCCTGGTGCAGTGTCATCACCAGCACCCGGCCAACGCGTACGTCGTGAAGGCGTGTCATCATTCTCCCGAGATGTCAGTCCAGGCGACGGCCGGCGCGATCCTGGCTGGTGGTCAGGCCCGCCGTTTTGGCGGACGCGACAAGTGCCGGCTCATCGTTCAGGGCCGCTCCATCATCGGTCGCCAGGTCGAATTACTGCAACGGGTGACCGACCAGGTGCTGGTGGTCGGACCCGATCCCGCCCGCTTTGCCGATTTGCCGGTCACCGTGGTGGGCGACGTGATTGCTGGCGCCGGGGCGCTGGGCGGCATCCTCACCGCGCTGGAGTCCACATCGGCGGATCGGGTGCTGGTCGTCGCCTGCGACCTGCCGTTTCTCACCGAGGGCCTGCTGCGCGCGCTGCTCACGCTCGCCGAGTCCGGCGACGGCGCCTGGGTGGAGACCCCGCGCGGGCCCGAGCCGCTGGTGGCGTGTTACCGGCAGTCCGCCCGCGG
>JANLHE010000193.1 GCA_024653875.1 Acidobacteriota bacterium | reverse complement strand
ACCACGCCCTCGGGCCGCAGCTTCGCGGCCGTCGCGGTGTCGCCATCGGCGCGCACCACGACCTGGGTGAGGCCGTGGCGATCGCGAATGTCGAAGAAGGTCACGCCGCCCAGGTCGCGCACCCGGTGGACCCAGCCCTGGAGCAGGACGGTCTGGCCACAATCGGCGCGGCGCAGTTCGCCGCAGGTGTGTGTTCGATACGTCGCCACAGTGCTCACAACTTGTTTCCTACGGTCGAGGCGACCGCGTCCCGCACGGTCGTGACGACCGCATCCCGCGCAATGGCGCGTTGTTCCCCCGTGGCCATGTCGCGCAGGGTGACTTCCCCGCGCGCCAGTTCGTCGCCGCCGACAATCAGCGTGACCCGGGCCGCCAGGCGGTCCGCGCGCTTGAACTGCGACCGCACCCCCCTGGCCTCCAGTTCCATCTGCGCCGGCACCCCGGCCTGGCGCAGCGCGCGCAGCAGGGTCCAGGCGGCGGCGCGGCCGTCCTCGCCGATCGCCACGATGAACGCCCGGGCCGGCGTGCCGATCGGCGCCGACTCGGGCAACGCCAGCACCAGTCGCTCAAGTCCGGCGGCAAACCCAATCGCGGCCTTGTCCGCTCCACCCAGCTTCTTCACCAGGCCGTCGTAGCGGCCGCCGCCCAGCAGCGCGTTCTGCGCGCCCAGAGCTTGCCCAAGCACTTCAAACGTCGTGCGAACGTAGTAGTCCAGTCCACGCACCAGCCGGTGCGACTGCGTCCAGGGAATTCCAATCGCATCCAGGTGCGACTTCACGCCTGCGAAGTGGGTCGCGCAGGCGTCGCACAGATAGTCCACCGAGTGCGGCAATCCGTCGATGATGGGCTGATCGGCGGGCACCTTGCAGTCGTAGATGCGCAGCGGATTGGTGGCGGATCGCCGCTGGCAGTCGCCGCACAGCTTCGCGAGGTTGTCGCCAAGGGCGGCCAGCAGCGCCTGCTGAAACGCGGGCCGGCAGGCCGGACACCCCACCGAGTTGACGACCAGTTCCGCCTGCGCGATGCCGAGTCCGGTGACGAGCGACCACGCCAGGTCGATGACCTCCGCGTCCACGGCCGGGTCTTCCATGCCGAAGACCTCGACGTCCAACTGGTGAAACTGGCGATACCGGCCCTTCTGCGGCCGCTCGTACCTGAACATCGGCCCCATGGCGTAGAGCTTGGCCGCCGGCAGCGTGTGTTCCAGGTTGTGCTCGATGTACGCCCGCACCATGCTGGGGGTTGCTTCGGGGCGCAGGGTGACGCGTTCGCCGCCCTTGTCGGTGAACGCGTACATCTCCTTCTGGACGATGTCGGTGGACTCGCCGGTGCCCTTCGCAAACAGTTCTTCGCGTTCGATGACCGGCGTGCGCAGTTCAGCGTAGCCGTAGCGCTCGCACAGGGTGCGCGCGTACCGCTCCACGTACTGCCATTTGTCGACCTCGCCTGGAAGGATGTCGTGAGTTCCGCGTATCGCTGCAATCATCGCTGTTACATGTCCATTATGCCGGGGGATGCTCCCGGGCACCAACCGCTACCTGGGCATGTAGTCGAGGCGATACCGCACGTAATTGCCGGAGAACTCGCGAATCATGGCTACATCCGCGGCGCTCAGGGGCCGCCGGACCCTGCCGGGACTGCCCATCACCATGGAGCGGGGCGGAATCACGGTCCCTTCGGTCAGGAGCGCCCCGGCGGCGATGATGCAGTCTTCGCCGACCTCGGCGCCGTTCAGGATGATGGCCCCCATGCCCACCAGCACCCGGTCGTGAATCGTGCAGCCGTGCACCACCGCGCCGTGGCCAATCGTCACGTCGTTGCCAATCACCGTTGGATCGGTGTCGTGCTGGACGTGGACGATGGTCCCGTCCTGCACGTTGGAACGGTCGCCGATGCGGATGTAGTTCACGTCGCCGCGAATCACGACCTGCATCCAGACGCTGCTTTCGGCGCCGATGACGACGTCGCCAATCACCTGCGCGCTCTCGTCGATGAACGCGCTGGGCTGGATAACCGGAAGCTTACCGAGATAGGGTCTGATGCTCATTCACAGCCGATTATAAAGGCCCCTGCCGAAAGAGCTACTGAACACGAGGCATGAAGGACATGGAGGAACGCTCTCCGGCCTGGCGGGGGGACCGAAGGTCGTTACGCCACACGGTCACAGGCGTAAAATAGGACCGTGGTTGATCGAATCCATGCGGACACGTCGGTCATCGGCGGTTGCGAAGACGACGAGTTCCGGGTTCCCTCGCGCCGACTCTTGGATGCGTTCGTCCGGGGCGACCTGCGTCTCGTGCTTTCCGAACTGACGCTCCGAGAACTTGAGACGGCGCCGGCCGTGGTCCGCGAGGTGCTTCGTGCCGTGCCGGATGGTCACGTCGAGCTGTTACGTTTGACCGCGCCAGCCGCGGAACTCGCTCAGCGCTACTTGGCAGAGCGAGTGCTGGGGCCAGGGATGCTGGCGGACGCCGAGCACATTGCGATGGCTTCGGTCGCACGTGTCGATGTGCTGGTAAGCTGGAACTTCCGGCACATCGTCAACTTGCAGCGGATTCACGGGTACCATGACGTGAACCGCCGGATGGGGTATCCGGCGGTCGACATTCGTTCGCCACGGGAGGTCCTCGGCGATGAGTAGTTCAACCACCAAGGCATTCGATGCCGTGAAACTGATGCGGGATGCTCGAGGCGTGATCAGCGCCAGGATTGCCTCGATGTCAGTTCAGGAGCAGAACGAGTGGCTGCGCGCAAACCCGCCGACGGACCCGACGCTGCTCCGGTTGTTCAGACTGGCTGCCCAACAAGGCGCTGCACCCGACGAGCCGCACCGGTGAACGGGCTGCACGAGCCCGTCATGTGTGCGGCTCGCGAGTGGGCGCCGATCGTTGACCGACAAGGCGCATATGTGGCTCGCGTGGAACCATGAACTGAACCGCAAAGGCGTGCTCGCCGCGTGGCTCATTACCGTGGCAATATTGGCTCCATGTCGATCGCGCATTCGAGGCTCACGGCGCAGAGCCAGATCTCGGTTCCCGCTCAGGTTCGCCGAAAGCTCGGCATCGGCCCGGGCTCAGTCCTAGAGTGGCACGATACCGGCGAGGAGGTCGTGGTTCGTCGGGTCGGCCGGTACACGTCGGTGGACATGCACCGGTCGTTGTTTTCGAAACCTCCCAAGCCCAGGACGCTGGCGGAGCTGAAGGAGGGCGTACGTCGCGACATCCTTCATGCCTCGTGTGAATCCAGCTCTACTGCTTCTTGATCGTCGGATACACGATGCCGAGCTGTTCGAGGTACGTCTTGTACTTCGTCGAGTCGAAGTAAAACTTGCGCATCTGGTCTCGATATTTCGCCATGATGTCGCGGTTCAACTCCAGCGCCGGGGTGTCTTGCGGGCGAATCAGCGGCTCGTACTTCTGGCCCTTCGTCTGCACGTCGTTGAAGTACGCCCAGGCGGCCGCGACCAGTTCCGGCTTCATCACAAGGTCCACCATGGTCAGGGCCTGCGCCTTGGCGCCGGCCGTGGCGCCCTTGTGGGCGATCGGCGTGGCCATGGCGATCGAGTCCGCCCAGTTGTGGCCCGGCAGGCCCGGGATGTTCGACGGGAACGACAACGTCACGGTGGGCACGTTCCAGGACACGTCGCCGATGTCGTCCGACCCGCCGCCCCGATTGTTGGTGACCGGCGGGCCCAGCGGCGACAAGCGCGTGGCCAGGCCGGATTCGTTCACGCCCAGTTCCTTCTGCACCGCGCGCGCCAGCGTCTGGTCTGCCTCGCTCCACTCCGGCAACCCGACCTTCTCGATGTTGGCGAACGTGGCCTCGGCCACCGGACGGCTGAAGTGCCGGGGCCAGGCGGCGCCCAGCACGCGCGTCGGCAGCAGCTTGGTGCCGGTCATCATCGCCGCGCCCTGGGCGATGGTGTCGCCAATGCCCCACAGCTCCTTGATGAGCGGGTAGGTCAGCTCCCGGAAGTAGTACCAGACGGACGCCGTGCGCGGGACGACGTTGGGCTGGTCGCCGCCGTTGCGGATGACGTAATGCGAACGGTGCTCCAGGCGCAGATGCTCGCGGCGGTAGTTCCAGCCGACGTTCATCAGCTCAACCGCGTCCAGGGCACTCCTGCCCCGCCACGGCGCGCCCGCCGCGTGCGCGGTCTCCCCTTCGAACGTGTACTCCACCGAGACCAGTCCGGTGCCGCCCGCCGCGCCCCAGGACACGGAAAGATTCCGGCCGACGTGGGTGAACAGCACCACGTCCACGTCCTTGAATAGTCCCGCGCGCACGAAGTACGCCTTGGTGCCGACCAGTTCTTCCGCCGTGCCGGGCCAGATGCGGATCGTGCCCGGAATCTTGTCGCGCTCCATCACGCGCTTGAGCGCCAACGCGGCGGTGATGTTCACCGCCTGTCCCGAGTTGTGCCCTTCGCCATGCCCCGGCGCGCCCTCGACGATCGGATCCCGATACGCCACGCCGGGCTTCTGCGACGACTGCGGAATGCCGTCGATGTCGGACCCCAGGGCGATGACGGGTTTGCCGCTGCCCCACGACGCGACGAAGGCGGTCGGGATGCCGGCTACGCCCTCCTCCACCGTGAAGCCGTTCTGCCGGAGGACGCCGACCAGGTACTTGTGGGTTTCGATCTCCTGGAACCCCAACTCTCCGTAGCTGAAGATCTGATCGACCATCTGCTGGGTGAAGTCCTTCATCTTCTCGACTTCCGCCAGGACTTCCGCCTTGAGCGCGGCCACTCGGGGCGAGTCGGCCGCCACCTGGGGTGCAGCCGCCTGGGCCCAGGCCACCGCCGGCAGCAGACACAGGCCAGCCGCCACACCAACCGCCACACGCAGATATCGCCGGACACGCATACGACCTCCAGTCGGGTTCACGCCAGGGATTATAGACCGGCGCCTTTCCGGGGATAATCAACGGGGATGTCCACGCTCGACACGCTCGGCCGGCCGCTGCGCAGCTTGCGGCTCTCGGTGACGGACCGGTGCAACCTGCGCTGCCACTACTGCATGCCCGAAGACGAGTACCTCTGGCTGCCGCGCGAGGACGTGCTGTCGTTCGAGGAAACCGTCCACCTGGCGGACCTGTTCGGGGAAATGGGCGTGGACCGGGTGCGGCTCACCGGCGGCGAACCGCTGATGCGGCGCGACCTGCCGTCGCTGGTGGCGCAGTTGGCCGCCCGTCCGTGGCTCACGGACCTGGCGCTGACCACCAACGGCGTCCTGCTCGGCGACGCGGCCGCGGACCTCAAGGCCGCGGGCCTCCACCGCGTGACGGTCAGCCTTGATACGGTACGGCGCGATCGCTTTCAGGCACTCACCCGCCGCGACGCGTTGCCGCAGGTATTGGCCGGGATCGACGCGGCCCGCCGCGCCGGTTTCACCGATCTGAAGATCGACTCAGTCATCACCGCCGGGGACAATGACGATGAGCTCGGCGACCTGCTGGAGTACGGTCGATCGGTCGGCGCGGAAGTCCGTTTCATCGAATACATGGACGTGGGCGGTGCCACGCACTGGCGGCCGGAGGCCGTGTTCTCGCGCGCCCAGATACTGGATCGCATCGCCGCGGCGTACGGGCCGATCCAGCCCCTGCCCAGTCCCGCGTCCGCGCCAGCCGATCGCTTTCAGCTGCCGGATGGCCTCGCGTTTGGCGTCATCGCGTCCACCACGCAGCCGTTCTGCCGGACCTGCGACCGGGCGCGGCTGACGGCAGACGGCGTGTTGCTGCTGTGTCTGTATGCCCAGCACGGTACCGACCTTCGCCGCCCGCTCCGCGCCGGCGCGTCACACGAGACGCTGCTGAACCTGCTGCGCGCGGTGTGGAAAGGCCGCGCGGATCGCGGCGCCGAAGAACGCCGGTCCGTGCGCGATCGCGGCACCTACATCCCCCTTCGCGTCCTCAAGAAGGACGCCCACCTCGAGATGCACACGCGGGGAGGATAGTTATCGATTGATCGCGCCAACGACTTTCCCCAGGAAGTCGTCGAGCGCGCTGCCCGTGGTGGCGCCATTCGCGCGGCCGCCCTTGATCCAGCGCACGACCACCACGAGATCGTGCTCCCAGTCGAGATAGACGATGTTCTGGCCGTTGCCGCGGAAGGTCACGGTGGACGCGGGCACCGACGGCAGGGACTTGCGCCCGGGATTGAGGAACCAGTTCATGAAGCCGTACTCGGGGTTGACGCCGCCCGTGCGCGCCATGCCGATCCACTTCTCCGAGACCAGACGGCGATCACCCCAGGTGCCGTTACGCAAAAAGAGGTAACCAAACCGCGCCAGATCAAACGCGCTGATGAACATGCCGCCGCCCCAGTGGCCGCCACCCGTGGACGCCTGCACCTTGCGACCGTCGAGATCCACCCACGAGTTCTCATAACCCTCCCAGCGCCACGTGCTCGACGCGCCTATCGGCTCCATGATTTCGCGCCGCAACACAAGCGGCAGCGGATCGCGCCAGACCTGCAGCGCGGCGAGCGCCAGGGCGTTCACGCGTGTGTCGTTGTACTTGTAGTTCGTGCCCGCGGGGAACTTCGGCCGGTTGCGCCGCTGCTCTTCGGTGTCGCCGACGGGACGATCGGCCCAATCGGGCTTGCCCCACAACGTGCCCTCCCAGTCGCTCGTCTGCCGAAGGAGATGGTCCCATGTGACGGGCGCGTTCTTCTCTGACGTGAACATGTCGTTGTTCGCGGGCATGTACCCGGCCACCCGATCGTTCACGTCGCGAATGAGCCCGCGGTCGTACGCCACGCCGACGACCGTCGACAAAAACGTCTTTGTCGCACTGAAGGTCATGTCTGGCCGCGCGGTATCGCCCCACTCCGCCACGATACGCCCCCCGCGAATGATGAGGCCGTTAGCTGCCGCGCGCCGCGCCGTCGGGCCAATCAGTGCGTTGTACGGCGCCTCGCGCCTGAACGTGTTTGGCACGTCTACGG
Organism: Acidobacteriota bacterium; assembly: GCA_024653875.1. Classification (GTDB taxonomy): domain Bacteria; phylum Acidobacteriota; class Vicinamibacteria; order Vicinamibacterales; family SCN-69-37; genus SYFT01. Next base: position 84 of record JANLHE010000193.1, on the reverse strand, counting down.
CGAGATCCTTGATGGCAGGATTCTCGTTTTCAATCGCGAAGTCGACCGCCGCCTTCAGCTTGACCGGATCAAAACCGCCCGCGG
>JANLHE010000335.1 GCA_024653875.1 Acidobacteriota bacterium | reverse complement strand
TCCAGCTCGCTGGCGCCAGGTAGCGGTACATCAGCCACGAGACGATCACGACGACGACCGCCGCCAGGCCCCAGACTCCTACGTGCATGACACAACCTCCCTGTTTGCCGATGCGCGTCGAACGCCTACCGAGGATCCCGCAGGCAGCATTGACACACCATCGTACGCCCGGATGAGACTCTGCGCTGCGGGATTCCTGGATCGTGAACGGAAATTAATGATGGCCCGCCCGCGATCAGAGCGGTAAGACTGAGCGACATGAAGAACCTCCGTCAACACGTTGAGCGTGCAGGTGTTCAATTCGAAACAGGGGCCTGGATCTCTTCAATGCCATCCTGCTCCGTGACCACGCTCGTAACGTGGGGGGACCTCGAGCGACGCTTCAAGGAAAGAAGATGGGAGCCGCGATGAGGGCCCGTCGTAAATCGACGTTCATTGCCGCTACCGTGTTCGCATAGTTGGCGAGGAGGCGCGACGACACACCGGAAGGAGAACACGTGATGACATGGCTTGCGGCCAACTGGTTCTGGGTGTTGATCTCCGTCGCCTTTATCGCGACTCGTGTTTGTCCCCATCCATAATTTTCTGACCCGCCGTTGGGGCAGGCCACAACCCTGAGCCCAGGAAGACCGTGAAGGAGACGCGATGAAGACGAGCGTTCTTGAAGTACACGACATGCTGTCGGTCTTGAGCGTGGACGAGGTGGAACGGCGGCTTGGCGACGTGCCGGGCGTCGAGAGCGTGACCGTGAATTTCGCGGCGGGCAGCGCCACTGTGCGCTACGACGAAACCCGCCTCGAGGTCGCCGATATCAAGTCGGCCGTGCGCCAAAGCGGGTATGAGGCGGCCGCGCCCGCCGCCGCGTCGGAGGGCGACAGTCACGAAGGCCACACCGCGCCAAGCGCGCCGCCTGCAACCCCGGCACCCGCTGCGACGAACACGGCGTCGGTTGCACCTGCCGCCGCGCCCACGCCCACGTCCGCTGCGCCGAAATCAGCCCCCGACGCCGCTGCCGCCACGCCCGCCGCTCCTGCGGGCGACGAACAACAACCCAAAGCGGCGCCGGACAAAAGTTAGGCTGACATGCGTCTCGCGCAGTTGCCGATGCTACCAACGGGACATACGGGCCATGGTTGAGGACACGCGGTGAAGACAAGCATTATCGAAGTACACGCCATGCTGTCGGTATTGAGCGTGGACGAAGTGGAAGGGCGGATTGGCGAGGTGCCGGGTGTCGAAAGCGTGACCGTGGATTTCGCGGCGGGACGCGCCACCGTGCGGTACGACGAAACCCGACTTGAGGTCGCCGATATCAAGTCGGCCGTGCGCCAACGCGGGTATGAGGCGGCCGCACCCGCCGCCGCGTCGGCGGGCGATGGTCATGCGGGCCACACAGCACGGAGTGTGCTGCCTGCCGCCTCCGCATCGGCTGCGCCGGAAACTCCCCCGGTCACACCGGCCACACCGGCCGTCTCGCCGGCACCCGCTCCCACCCCAGGCGCCGCCCCCGCGGCTCCCGCTGGCAAGGGCCACGAGGGCCACGCGGCGCCGGACGCGCCGCCCGCCATGTCGGCGGACATGGCGCATGAGATGGGTCATAGCGGCACGGATCTGTCGGCCATGGTTCGTGACATGCGCAACCGGTTCTGGATCTGCCTGATCTTCACGGTGCCGCTCTTCTTCTATTCACCGATGGGACTGTTTACCCCGCCCGCGCCGCCGTTTGGTCTGGGCCTCGACGTGTGGTTGTTCGGCTTCGCGTCTCTCGCCATCATCTACCCCAGCTGGCCGTTCTTCGTCTC
>JANLHE010000189.1 GCA_024653875.1 Acidobacteriota bacterium | reverse complement strand
CTGGGGCAGGCGTAGCCGAGCGACGCCACCATCAGGTTGCTGGTCTCTCCACAGCGGACGCACGATTTGGTGGTCCGCTGCGTCTGCGCCGGGCAGGTTACGTGCGCTGCGCCCGAGTCCCTGGTCCAGTCGATAGCTGTCCCGGCGGCGATGCGGCCGCCGCACGTGCGGCAGGTTCCGGCGTACCGTGCTGTGATCGTCATCGTCCTTCTCCTCCGGGGCCTCGGCCCTGTCTCATCGGCGGGGAGGGCCGGAATCGCACCGGCTTGCTCGTCTCCCCGTTGTCCCCTGGTTGTCCCCTGTCTCGTCTCTCCACTCCCGGCGCCTGTACCGTCTCGGTAGGTTACCTCTCGCCCCAAATGTAGGGGACCGGAAGCCTCGGTATTCGGTTGTCAAAGGGCGGGCCGGGTGCCCTGCGCTGTTCTCTATGCACTCATTATACGACGTGGCGTCGCTACGTGCAATAATGCAAACGTACTAGATGCAGTAGCCCGAAAGTACTATGCACGAAAACTCGTGGGAGTCCTGGGAATCGTGGTATTGACGGCAGCCAGGCGGGTAGATTACGCTATGCTCGACAGAGTTGACGGTCGGCCAAAAGCCGGCCGTTTCGCTTTGTTGGCTGTCTCTCCCTCCTGCTCACCGGACCGCCGCGGCGACCTTCCTCCCGTCGCGGCTGGCCCGGTGTTGCACGACGACACGCAGAAAGCGAGCAGGCGACACATGAAGGGCATGATGGACAAGGGCAAGAAGCCCGCCATGTCCGCGCACCCAATGCCGGCACAGTATCAGGCGATGCACCCGGCGCCGAAGCCGGCCGCCGCGAAGCCCGCCAAGTCCGGCAAGCGCCGCTGAGATGGCGGCAGCGTTCGCGCTCGGCCTCGTCGCCGGTAGCGCGCTCGTGTTCCTCGTCGTCACGGTGCTCGGTGAGGAACTGGCGGCAGCGAGGAGGAGGTAACACGTGAGCGAGGTTCAGCACCTGCTCAGGTCACTGCTCGAGGTTATCCACGCGTGCGATCTGCCACAGGTGCGGCAGGGGACGATGCCAAACGCCGACCTCGGCGCCGCGCACGCGTCGACACACGTGCCCACCTGCACAAAAGCGCGCGCCGAAAATTGCCGAGGCAATAGTTCTCAGGCGATCCCTGCTCTCTACGTTACGAAGATCCGAGCGCGTAGCACACGCGTGCTACGCGCGTAGCACGCGCGTAGCACACGCGTGCTACGCGCGTGCATCCACTGCACGCACTACGCATACTGCGCACATCCGCACGCGTACATTAGTAGGCCCAGGTCGCGAGAATGATTCACGGCGCCAGGGCCAAGGGAATAAATCACATGGGTTCTGACCCACGGCGCCAGGCGCTCCGATGCCACGCGCACCGGACCAACGGCGACCCGTGCCGCGCCTACGCGATGCTCGGGAAAACGGTCTGTAAAGTGCACGGCGGCAAGGCTGGCCGCCCGATCACCCACGGTCGCTACTCGAAGTTCCTCCGCAACCACCCGGAGACACTCGCGGCCTACGAGGAGATGCGCGACGACCCCAAAGCCGAGGAGACGATCAACGAGATCGCGGTCCTGCGGGCATTGCTCGGCCAGTGGCTGGAGAAGTTCGGCGCGACCGTCCACCCGGACGCAATCGCGCAGTCCCGCGAATTGGCCGAGGCGATCAGTAAGGCGGTCGAACGGCGCTACAAGCAGGCGCACGGCGAGTTGATTCGGATCAGCGAGAGCGACTTGCAGGCGGGGCTCCGGCAGACACTCGAGGCGGTGCGAGAGGTGTATGGCAGCGACGAGCGATACCAGCAACTGCTCGCGGCGCTTAGCAGACGTCATCTGGCAGCGCGAGATTGAGTTTGCGCTTCGCCAGGTCGGCACGGGGACCGAGCCGCTCGGGCTGCTCGCGTTCACGCAGCGCACCTATCCCACCTACGAGATCGCCCGGCACCATCAGGCACTCGCGGAGAAGCTCGAGTCCGTCGAGCGGGGGGAGATTCTCCGGCTGCTGGTGACCTGCCCGCCGCGGCATGGTAAATCAGAGCTGGCCTCGGTCAGGTTCCCGGCCTGGTTCCTCGGGCGGCACCCGAACAAACGTGTCATTCTGGTCAGCTACGGCGCCGAGCTCGCCTACACGTTTAGCCGCCGGGCTCGGGAGCTGTTCGGTCAACCCGAATGGCCGTTCGGGGCGAAGCTGGCTGGCGACCTCACGAGTGTCTCGCGATGGGACACGACCGAGGGCGGCGGACTCGTCGCCGCGGGCGTTGGCGGCCCGATAACCGGGCAAGGTGCCAACTGCTTGCTTATAGATGACCCCTGCAAAAACTGGGAGGAAGCGGCCAGCGTCGCGGTCTCTCAGAGCGCCTGGGAGTGGTTCCAATCGACGGCGCGCACCCGGCTCCAGCCGGGCGCGGCGATCGTCGTCTGCATGACGCGCTGGCACCCTGACGACCTGGTGGGGCGACTGCTCCGGGCCGAGGCAGATGGCGGCGAGCGATGGGAGCACCTCCGACTGCCGGCGTTGGCCGAGGCGGACGACCCGCTCGGACGGACGCCAGGCGAGGCGCTCTGGCCCACGTGGTACAGCGCGGAGGCGTTGGCCGAGACGCGGCTGGCCATCGGCGAGCAGTATTTCGGCGGGCTCTATCAGCAGACGCCAGTCCTGGACACGGCGCGGCTGCTCAAGCCCGAGTATTTCCGCTCCGAGCGGCCGCCGGAGACGCCGGTCCGGCCGATCTACCAGTTTTGGGACACGGCGTTCACCGACAAGACCAGCGCGGACTGGTCGGTCTGTGGCACCTGGAGCTTGGAAAAGAACTCGTTCCGCCTGCTCGACGTCTGGCGCGGGCGCGTGACCTACCCTGACCTCAAGGCCGAGGCGGCGCGTCTCTATCAGCAGTGGAAGCCGGCCGCGATGGTGATCGAGGCGAAGGCGAGCGGCCTCGTGCTCGCGCAGGAGTTCCAGCGAGACACGCGCTGGCCGGTGCTGGTGTTCCACCCGGACCGTTGGGGGGACAAGGTGGCCCGCGTCCACGCCTGCACGCCGGTCATGGCGGCCGGCCGAGTGGTGTTGCCAGAGTCGGCGCCGTGGAAGGCGGAATACCTGGCGGAGCTGCTCGGGTTTCCCCGGGCGGCGCATGACGACCAGGTGGACATGACCACGATGGCCCTGATCAGCCTGAGCCTGACGGCGCAGGAGCAGGGCTGGATCGGTGAGTTTGAGGTGATGGCGTGACGGAAAAGCCGGTTTGGATCGACGGCGCGGATAATGGGCCTGATCCCTGGCTGATCGTCTACCCGTTCAGGGCGGCGCCAGCCTATGACGAACACTGGCGGGCAGCAACGAAGGCCTGCCCGGAATGTGGCAGCGAAATCCCCGAAACCGAAACCGACCGCCCGCACGCGGGGAATTGCCCCTGTTGGGCGTGTCAACTGGCGCGAGTCATGAGGCAGCGCGTCCATCCTGCCCTGACATACGGGCCGGGCAAGATCGAGTTTCGGCCCATCACCAGTCTCTCACCGGCGGGATCGGAGCGATAGGCGTTGGCACGCAAGGCAAAGACCCCAAAGGCGCCGGAGTGGCTGGACGTCGAGTTCGTCCAGGAGCTCTACGAGAAGCGCAAGAGCGACGGCGACGAGGCGCGCCTTCGTGGGCTCGCCCAGACGTTCCGGACGATGGTGCGCCTCGAGCAGAAAGTCACGGTGCCGAAGGAGTACGCCAGCATCGCCCCGGCGTTCCGGTCGCCGTTCATGCGCGACGCCCATTCGCACATCACCGCGGCGTTGACGCAGAAACCCCCGGTTGCCCACGTCGAGCCCCGCGACGGCACCGACGACGCCAAGCGGGCTGCCAACGTGGCCGAGAAATGGGACCAGGCGGCGATCGAGCAGATGGACAAGGACCTCGACGCCGATACCATCTACGACACGGCCAAATGCTGCGTGCGCGACGGCGAGTCCGTGATCAAGTTGGTCGACCGCCCGGCGGCGTGGGCGCACTTCCCCAAGCGCACGACCGACGAGCAGACCGGCGACGTGGAGACCGCGG